>CAZETL010000026.1:0-3397 GCA_964515255.1 uncultured Bdellovibrionales bacterium
CTGCGCATTCCGTATGGCCTCCTGGCTCTTTACCGTAAATTTCCCAATATTCATAAGTTTTTGGACTTTCGTTCACGAGGTGGCACTACTTTCTTTCCTCGAGCGTTATTCGGACATCCTTTGTCTCTCCTTTTCGCCATATTTTCAGTGCCACTGTATCACCAACGCGCTTCGTTCCGACAATATCGCCAAGTTGCATATCTTCATCAATCTTACTACCGTCAATTTCGAGGATAATGTCATTCTCGATGATTCCAGCCTTATCCGCTGGAGATCCTGGAACGACTGCGAGATCCGTAATTCGCTGTCCTCGCACCACAAGCGCCCCATAGGAGAACGGCAAATTATTTTCCTTTTGAATATCCGGCGTAATAACAGCGTATCGAACTCCAAGAAATGGAGCCGAGATTTTCCCCGTTGTTTTCACTTCAGCAAGCGCATTCTTCACCACCTTTGCCGGGATGGCGAATCCGATATTCTGAGCTCCCTGAGCCATGGCAACGTTGACGCCAATCACCTTCCCTGAGAGATCCAGAAGCGGGCCTCCTGAATTTCCCGGATTAATAGCGGCGTCAGTTTGAATGATCCCCGAGAGACGCTCCGAGGATCCAAATCCAGATCCAGCAACAAGACTCCGTTTTAGTCCGGATACAATGCCTCGGCTCACTGTATTTGAGAACTCCCCGAGAGAATTCCCGATCGCAATTGCTGTTTGCCCGACTCTCGTTGAATCTGAATCTCCGAGCTCGAGAAATGGGAAATTATTTCCATCAACCTTGAGAATTGCTATATCCTGTACCGGGTCGCGCGCTAGAATCCTCGCCGAATATTCCTTCTTGTCGCTCAGGATATCAGTATAATCGGCATCGGTATCTCCGACAACATGTTTGTTCGTCACGATAATTCCATCTGGTGACACCAAAAATCCAGAGCCCTCTCCGATCGTTTGCTTTTCTGTACCTCCAGAATTTGGCGATAGATCCGAATTGCCCCCATCCCTGCCAAATGGCATACCAAAGAAAAAGGGGAATCCCGGACTATCAAAAAGATTTCGGTATTTCGGTACGTCTTTCGTAATTACGACACTCACGACTGCGGGCATGCTTCTGTCGACAAGTTCAACAATCGGTTCCCCTGAAGGAGATGCCGACTCTGGAGAAGATGGTTTCCAAGTAGGAACAGACTGAACATTTGAAACGGATCTAAAGTGAAGTTTTCCAGAAATTATCGGTCCAGCCCACCAAGCAAGACCTCCTCCGAAAAGACCGGAGATAAAGCTCAAGAAAAGAACCGTGCCGTATCGCTTCGACGACTTCCTCTTTTTTTCTTCGGGAAGAAGAAGCGTCGGTGTTTCTGAAGTTTCCATAATTGTTAATTGTTCTCGTGGATATTTCTATTTCCTATTCCTAGAAGAGAATGGAAGGGTCTCCGTCCGATTTCTGAAGAGTCTGTTCTTCAAAGTTTCGCATCCCTTCATCTCGAAACTCGACCATTCCGTCAGAAGGACTCCATATATAGCGCCGGGGAAGCAGTAGAACCATCGCTTTTCGTTTTTCTTCCGTAATCCAATCCGAAAACGATGGTTTTGCCACGAATATCTGCTTGAGAGAAACTGTTTCCGGAGACTCACCAGTATCACGACGCGCCACAAGCAAGATATGATACCCAATCGAACTTTCGACAATGTCTCCGATAATTCCAACTTCCTGAGTCTTCGCCGAGACTTGCATTTCGGGCATAAGAGATGGAATTTCTACTACCCCGAGATCTCCCCCTCGTTCTTTCGACGCGCCATCTGAAAACATTGCCACCGTCTCCTCAAACGAATGACCTTCTCGGAGAAATGCTCGCGCATCTTCTATTTTCTTTCTCGCTCCTGAAGAATCTCTCTCGGAGTCGAACGCCTTTTCCAGGTGCTCTTGGTAGAGCGAAGGGCGAACAATCCGATCTTCAAACTCGGCAAGTGTCCAGCCATACATCGAAGAAAGACTTTCGTTCAGCCTCTCCATGCTTCCGTCATCTTTACTTGCCGCTTCCTCCACCCGATCACGCACTTCCTTCTGAGTGACCATTATCCCGCGCTCGCGAGCGAGCTTCAGGATAACTCGGTCTTCCACGAGTTTATTCAAAATATCCTTCTCTCGCATAAGGATCCGGCGTTTCCCTTCGTCTGTCCCGAAATCGATCCGGAACCCATTTTGCGCAAACAATTCTGACTGCGATTCATAGAAACGGCGAAGAGACTCCCTATCTCGATCAAGTTCGCGATAAGCTACGAAAGTTCCGTCAACCACCACAACCGGAATGGGAACAAAGCTCCGAATGGCTGCTCCCAATCGATTGTCCGGCCGAAAGGCAATGAGAGCAACAATCAGGGAGAGAAGCGCAATAATAAGTACCGCCAAACCCGACAAAACGGATCCGATACTTACTTTCTTTTCCAATTTTGTTTTCTGCTCAGATCGCTGTTGTTCCATAGTGATAGTGATTCCCATTTTCAAATCAGAGCTGAAAGTAACTGCGCCAACTGGCCTACATAGCGGTGAAGGAAAGGTCTAGAAGAATTTATACCACCATTTCAGATAGTTCGGTTCGTTTGCTGATTCTCCGGAAAACGAATGGGGCTCTGGCAAAAAATTCCTCGAATCTCCCCCGCGATCAGTCCCTCTATCGCGAATTATAACCACCTTCTCTCCAATCTTCCGATATTCAAGCACCCGCTTCGCCTCTTGCTCACGAAAGCTGTCTGACTGCAAATATTCTATCTTGTCGCGAAGCCGCTGATTTTCTTGATCAATATGATTGGCTTCTTCCTGCAAAACTCGGATTTCTTCGGCTATTCTTTTGTTCCTAAAAAACTCTCCGTAAGCTCGATATGCAGCAAACGCTCCGGCCGCCGCCAAAAAAATCCCACACGCTGCCCATGCTGCCAAATGGAATGGTTTCTTCATAGCCCCTCGCTTACCTCAAGAAACATACGGATTTCATCCAAGAAGAATCAAGAAATGCTCCAAACCGCCCCCATCGCCCTCCTATCTCCAGGTGAAAATCGGAAGTACTAAGAAAAATATCATGGATATGACCGCAAGAATCGAGATAATCGACCAGGCAATGTAAATTCTTCGGTAACGCTTCTTGAAAGTCTGCGACATACCAGGAAGTTATCAGGAGATTATTGGACAATTTGAAACAAAAACGACTTCCATCTCGAACATTGCCTCGCGACAGCGAATACTTTTTGAAGCGAGATCCAGTATATCAGAATGCGGAGAATTGTCATTTCCCTCACTCTTGTTGGTTTCCCCTCTCTGAAGAGAGAATTTTTCGAATCTCTCCCAAGTCAACGGCTGGTCTCAAATTTTTGAAAGGCTTCGGTGCGATATGTTGGATCTGTCCG
>CAZETL010000026.1:3407-13003 GCA_964515255.1 uncultured Bdellovibrionales bacterium
CGAGAGAAAGAGGGTCTTCTCTCGGTGGATATTTTCGAGGGGCAGATCCGATTAAGCTCTGCTCAAGCGCTCGACCCGGCTCCAACAAACTGGAATTCCCCTGATGTTCCCGTGGACCTCTTGGAGGAATCTCTGAGACAGGCGTCGACAGGCCGATACGAGTGTGCGCAACGGTTTTCTGAAAACTCTTGAAGTGCTCGCGACAAAAAGTTGGCCGTTTTCCATCTGGTTTGAACGGAACTTCTATTGTAGTGCCACATACAGCGCATTTTGCCGGATAAAGTATCCTGTTTTCAGCGGGAGCCTTCACTGTCTCTGTCTGAGAAATCGGCCGATCCGAAACGATAAGAGTATTTCTCTGCTCCCGAAAATCTCCTCTCGGCAATACATTGCGAAGATCACTCTCTCTTCTGGAACTAAAAGGCGTCTCATTGTTCGGGACGGAAACCCCGACCGCCATGCCTTCTCTTGATTTTCTGAAGCGATCTTCAAATACCCTTTTTTCTTCCTCTGTGAGCATGCCGGTCCATCGACGTATCTTATCTTCGACATCCTGCTTTCTCGTAGCATAGCGCTCGCGAGATATTCTGATCACCTTCTCAGCATTCTCGTCACTTTCCGGGAGATTGATAGGTGGAAGCGTCGTCGCACTGAAAGCGTCACCAGCAATCCCATCGATCATCAACTTGAGATAAATATGGTATTTCTCAAGATTTACAATGTCCGTCGCAGTGAATATCGGAGCAAACTCCTTCTCCAAGAATTCGGCATCAGTTGCTCCAACTCGGAAGCTGAGAATAGTGCCCGCATTTCCAAAAATTGCGTCGCGGACTTTTTCTTCAAGTTGCAAAATATACTGATTCGCCAATATAAGATTAAGCCGATATTTTCTCGCCTCCGAAAGAATATTTGCAAAAGACTCTGTTGCAAAGTTCTGGAATTCGTCAACGTAGAGGTAAAAGTCTTTTCGCTCGTCTTCCAATGTGTCGACCCTTCCCATTGCAGCAAGCTGTATCTTTGTGATCATCATAGCGCCAATGAGTGCGCTATTATCCTCGCCTATGCGTCCCTTCGAAAGGTTCATGATAAGGATTTTCCTATTGTCCATGACCTCGCGGATATCGAAGGAGGAAACCGTTTGCCCAACAATGTTCCGGACAAGGGAACTGGAAAGAAATTGTCCGACTTTGTTCTGAATCGGAGCAATAACTTCTTGGAGCACCCGATCATTCCATTTCGTGTATTCATCAAGCCAGAATGATCGGACAACGGGATCGGTAACCTTCTCAAGGACGCGTTTGCGGTACTCCTTGTCAACAAGAAGACGCATAATGCCAAGAAGTGTCGATCCCGGGTATTCCAGAAGCGCGAGAATCGCGTTTCGTAAGATATACTCCAGCCTCGGTCCCCAGGAATCCGCCCATATTTTTTTGAAGACACCAACAAGTCCGGACGCAACTAAATGCCGATATTCTCCGGATACATGCTCCATGACATTAAATGCAAGCGGATATTCTTGATCGGATGGGTTGAAATAAATGACATCGTTTATCCGGGACGGCGGGACAGCGCGAATAAGTTTCTCGGCGGTATCGCCATGGGGGTCAATATAGGCAATGCCCGCCCCTCTCTGAACATCCTGAATGACGAGATTTTCAAGTAAATTCGTCTTCCCCATTCCAGTTTTCCCGATGATATACATATGCCGACGACGGTCGTCGGTTTTTATGCCGAAAACGCGGTCCTCGTTTCGGAAGTTTGTCTTTGCGAAATAGGTCACATCTGACATAGCGATAGATCAAGGATCACAAGCCAAAAAAGACGAAAATCTCCGCTGCATTCTTAATCAAAACATCACAGCTTCACTGGAAGATTCGAGGGAGCGGAACCGCGCTTTGCAGAGATCCTCGGAAGGGACGGAGCGACAACATTCATATCCGGAATGTGAAATAAGGTTGCCAGTTCCGCTGTACTAAGAGCCATCATCGAGACGGGAGAGTCGGGATCCCGGAATCGATAGCGTCTCAGAATTTTCCTCTGGCGATACCGGAGCCTTGGGAAGGCGATCAGGTAATTTGCATACGTCTTTGAAGCATCGTTCGGCTTAAACCCATTCAAATTGAAATCGTTGAATTGTTTGAGTCCGCCGAAAAAGGAAGAGATAAACGATCGATCGAATCCCTTTCGCTTTCCGATATAAAGCATGCGAAGCCGACATGAAAACACATTCCGGCCGATATTCGCTTCAAGCGCTTTAATGACATCTTTTTCAACTGGCGTCAATTGATATTCAAGAAAGTCTTTCTTTTCTGATTTTTCCTCGGATGCAGCAGAAAATTCGGCCACCCCGCCAAGAAGAGCGCTCGGGATATTTGTGACAAGCTCCTTCGCCGTCGTCACTGCGTCGCCAAAAAGCGACACTGGCTTAGTTTTCGTGATGCGTCCGATTTTCTCATCGAGGAGGGCTTTGCCAGTATTTTAGTAATCGGGTTTGGTTGGAGTTGCAATGATCTGAAACCACAACTTCTGTCCGGGGGGAAGCTTGACGAAATACTCGAAGAGGCCGGCAAGAGGATCAATCATTTTCCCAGTCACATCCTCCGTATACGCATGGTAGGTCTTTATCGGGTAAGGATCCGGTTTTGTAAATTCGATATCGGATCCGAAAAGTTCCCACACCTGATTCGGAGCCCCTTTCGGTATATCGTCAACATAATCCTGAGCTTCCAAAATTTCAACGTCCGGGTACTGAGCGTAAAAATACGCCTCGATGAGATTTCGAAACGATACCGGAGTCCGCACATAAAGATGTGTTCCTGTCTCGCCATCTCCCACAATCTCAAACGAAACAAGCGGAGGAAGATACCCTTGAACAAAAGTTTCAACCGTTGTCGGCCCCTTATCAATGCCGGCGATTCCATCGAAAACTGTTTCCATTACTTTCGGGCTCCGCTCTACATCGCGAGGCGGGATGATTTCAAGGAGCACTGTATTGATGCCTCCGATATATTGCGTCTGGATGCGATCCATCCAGAGAAGTTTGAAAATATAGTAGAGAGTCGGGGGAAGCGCGACAAACCAAACCTCGCGGGCAACGCTCCACACATCGGAAAGCGCCCGGAACATGTCTTGGGAACTCTGTATAAGAATCGTTTCCATGGGATGATACGTTGAAAATCCCTTCACACACCTTCTACTAGGATACCGCGACAGCCGACAATAAAGATTCCACGAACCATCCTAGAACCATCCTACCCTCCTTAGGCCTTCAGTTCATAGGAATCAGATCCGACCCGTTCAAAAAAAGTATTGAGGTTGATTACTACCGTTGATTCTTTCACATCCCGCACTTTGAGTACCCTTGAAATAAGTTCCTGTTTTGAAAGAGGCTTTTTGCAATCACGGAGGATTTCTTCGATAACCTCCCGAACCGTCCCTCGATGGTATCCCCACTCGGCGAGAGCGTATGTCCCACGACCAACAAGAACGAACCGTTTATCTTTGATAAGCTCATTGTGAACGGTCTGGGGATGAGTCGCCCGACCCAGCTTCTGCAATCCTCTTGCATCTATCCTTTGTGCAATTTCCCGGAAATGCAACGGTTTTCCTTCCGCCTTTACTACAAGATACGCTCGCTCTTTCGTGCCTCGAGGACAGATATCGCTCCACTCTGGGAACCCCCAGCGCCCGAACGCGCTCCGTTGGATATCCCGCGATACCAACAGAAAATCAAGCAGGACACTTTCCGACAAATCTCCGCCAACAAGCGCTTTGTTCTTCCGGAGAGCAAGAAGGAGATCCTTTTCAGCAAGCGACGATCCCGCTTTCGAGAGAATATCGAAAGCAACCTGATGCACTGTTCTCCACTTTGAAATATCGAATACCAACGAAGAAATCGAGGGAAACATCAATGGACTTTCCAAAACCGGAAAACGATCCGAAAGCACCGCAAGAAAAAATCGAACAGCGCCGCGCTCCCTTTCATTCCCTTGTGCGACCATTTCAAAGAAACAGGACTCTTTGAGTATACCACCGTGTTTCTCAAGCGTCCATTCGAGTTTTTTTGCGATCTCTTCAAGCTGAGAGGAGATTCGCTTTCCGCGAACATCCCCCAAAAGTCCCGAAACAATCTGACGCACGCGCTCTCTCGTGATCCCATAGACGCGACCAATTTCTTCAAGCGTCATCGGATCTTTCCCTCCCGCCCCATATCGAGCGGAGACGATATCGACAACTCTCGGTGAAACCGAGTGGAGAAAACGACGAAAAGCAACCGAATACGCACCGGGCTCAGCAGTGTCCCGTTTCGGCGATTTTGCCGCAAATTTCGACCGAGCTTTTGAGAAAGGCATAGGGATGAAGACCTGAGAATAAGCACGAGCAAGTCCGAGGATATTAGCGCACATTCTATACTTTTGTCAAGGACCTCAGGCCGAGCCAGCCCACTCCAGAAAAACAGGCTATTTCCCTCCGATCTTCACATCCTCAAGGCGGAGAGAAAGCACTTTCGACACGCCGTCGTCGCCCATTGTAATTCCGTACAAGATCGCCGCCTTTCGCATCGTTTCTCGATTGTGTGTAATCGCTATAAACTGCGTGCGTTTCGAAAGTTCCGAAAGAAGATCCCCAAAACGTTTTGAATTTGCTTCGTCGAGCGCCGCTTCAACTTCGTCGAGCACCGCAAACGGTGGAGGATTATGAGAGATTACGGCAAATAACAAGGCGAGTGCAACTAAAGATCTTTCTCCTCCCGAAAGCATGGAGAGATTCGATATTCTCTTTCCAGGAGGAGACACGGCTATGTCTATGCCGATTTCCAGCGCCGTCCCCTCGCCGCCACTTCCCTGCTCCTCGGCGACATCGTCCAGATTCTTGGCAAGAGAATGAGAAAGCCTATGTACGGGAATTTTTGCAAGAGAAGCGGAGCCTCCTCCAAATATTATGCGAAAATATCTTCCAAACTCACGATTTACCTCCGACCACGCTGATTCGAACTCGGTTCGAATTCTCTCCTCAGCTTCGGAGATAACTTTGCGAAGCGACTCGACGGCCCTCCGCAGATCTTCCGATTCGGATTCAAGAAAAGAATATCGTTTTTTCGTCTCCTCGAATTCAGCGGCAACAAGCGGGTCTATCGATCCGCTCTGCTCAAGTTCGACTTTCAGTCGGAGAATCTCCCGTTCCTCGCGATTCAAGTCAATTGTGTCGCTTGCCATGTCGAAAACCGGCAAAGACCTTGCTTCTCTGTGGAGTTCTTCCGTTATTTCCTTCTCCAAATCATCTCGACGCACGTCGGCACGCGCAAGACGAATTCTGAGATCATTCATACGATCCTTTGCACGCTCCAAATCTCGCTGTTTTTCATGGACGAGTTGCTCCAGTCGAAAAAACCTTCTCCGGTTTTCTTCGGTCGCCAGTCGTTCGGATTCAAGCTTCTCTTTGAGAGCGTCGTGTTTCTTTGAGATTTCGCCGATTCGAGCGGACACTTTTTCAAGTTCCGCCTGAAACGCTGAGAGTCGCTCGTCACTTTTCACCGTCTCTTCCGGGGAGAGCGCAACGAGTCGCTTCGTAACGACTGACTCGGAATCCGAGACAGACCGGAGATCGGAAAGTCGCGTCATGACCACTCGCGCCAGTTCTCGAATTTCCTGCATTTCATCCATTGACTCAACATGTGCAAGTCGATCAAGAAGCTTCTCCTGATGATGGCGGATTTCATCAATCTTCGCTTGGACGAATGCCCGATCAACCGGAACGGATTCCACCACTTCCCGCGGTTTTCGGCGATATTCTTCGGAATCTATCTTTCCCAGAATGAGAGATTTATCTCGCTCTTCGGAAAATATCTGGTTTCGAAGACGCGCTTCTTCTTGCTCGAGGAGATTTCTCTCCCGCTCTGTATCATCGCCAACGCTCTTCAGAATTACCTGGAGTTCCGCTTGTCTTTTCTCCAGCTCTTGCGACGCGACCCGCAAATGGTCTGATGCTCTTTGTTCGTCTTCCAGGAACTCTTTTCTTTCGAGAAGATTCTTGCTCCAGAGGAAAGAAAATTTCCGCAGCTGCTTCTGCTGGAGCGCATCCGAAACTCCTCGGATTTTGGAAAGTTTCTCAGCTTCCCGACCTAAGTGTTTGAGATGCGGCTCTATCTCGGCTCGCAACGCGTCTGTCCTGGAAATATTCTCAATAGTAGCCCCAAGTTTCTTTACGGCGCGTTCCTTCTCGATTCGATATTGTTTCACTCCGGCAGCCTCCTCAATGAGAAGTCTCCGCTCGAGCGGCGATGCGAGAAGCACTGCATCGGACATTCCCTGAGTAATTACCGAAGACCCCTCGCTGCCAATATATGCTCGAGCAAACATGGCCTAGATGACACTCAGTCGGGATCGAGTCACATTTATGAGATATTCGCTCTCCCCATCCCGGAAAAGCCTCCTCGTTACATTCACTTCTTCATAATCAAGCGGAATTCTCTTGTCTCTGTTTTCAAAGAGAAGCGACACCGAAGCGACTCCAAGTCGCGATTTCTTATCAGTTCCGGAAAATATAACGTCTTCGCTCTTCTTTCCGCGCAGACTTTTCGTTGATTGCTCCCCAATCGCCCAACGGATCGCATCTGCGAAATTTGATTTTCCCGATCCGTTTGGACCGACAATGGCGGTAATCGGAAATGTTTCTCCTCCGTCAGGGAATTCAAAAACCGTCTTCCTTGCGAAAGACTTGAATCCAAGTATTTCAATACGTCTCAGAAACATGAGGGAGCGGAAAGATAAGTTAATCTTCACCAACCCTTTTTCTCGAGGGCGTTTTTTGCGGCCATCCTCTGCGCTTCCTGTTTTGAGCTCCCTTCACCCTCCGCCACGAGATCCTCTCCGATATACACTCCTGCACGAAAGCGCTTATCATGATCAGGACCCGATTCATCAAGGACGCGATAAGACGGGGTCGCGCCAAGTCTGGTCTGAGATTCTTCTTGGAATTTGCTCTTTGGATCGGAATAGAGCTTTTGCTCAAACACCTCAGGCAAATGCGAAACGATCACTCGAAGAACGAACGCTTTCGCTACCTCGTAACCCTGGTCAAGGTAAATGGCTCCTATAATAGCTTCGACCGCATTTGCAACGAGGTACTGCCGGGAACGCCCCGTATCTTTCGCCTCACCCCGACTCATAAGGAGGAACGGCTCTACGCCAAGCTCTCCCCCGACGCGAGAAAGCATTTCGCCATTTACAAGAGCGGCGCGCCAGCTCGTGAGCTCGCCTTCCGGGTTTGAGTACTGGTGATAGAGATACTCCGTCACAACCAATTCAAGCACCGCGTCTCCAAGGAATTCAAGCCGCTCATTGTGATCGAATTTGTAATTTCGGTGCTCGTTCAAATAGGAACGATGCGTCAAAGCGGTCTGCAGGAGATCGGGGTTCAAGAAGGAAACTCCAAGAAGACCGGAGAAGCGATCTGCATCAAATATTTGAGTGGACATACACCACCTCCCGAAGAAAGCGCGACATCCTCCAAGAAAAAGATCTAGAAAAAGAATGCCCTGCCTCCACCAGGAAAGAAACAAGGATTAAAAGATACCTTACGAATTGTCGGAAGATATCGGCTCCGTCCGGACACTTGACGGATCTGATTCGAGCTCTTTCAACTGAAGCGCAGCTCGACGCTTCTCGCTCGAGTCATCCTTCATCGGCTCGCCCATTTCCCGATAGATAGTGCCGAGAACGCCGTTTACAAACCGAGGAGAACTGTCACTGCCAAATGTTTTCGCAAGCTCAATGGATTCGTTTATCGCAACTTTCGGCGGCACCTCGTCATAGTTCCCGTAGAGCAGTTCAAAAATTCCGAGACGAAGTACATTTCGGTCTATGGCTGTAATCTGGTCAACCGGCCACTCCGGGGCGCATTTCCCGATCAGTTCGTCGATAACCGACTGATGCTCTAATACCCCCTCTACAAGAACTCTTAAAAACGAAGCGTCCTCAAGTCCAGGCGCAAACTCGGAAAGGTTCTTCTTTACAATAGAAGGGACGGCATCGCTCTTTTCTTTGCGGAAGTCCCATTCGAAAAGAGTCTGCATTGCGACTGATCGCTGAAGATGCCGATTCGCCATAAGGAAAGGGGTTGAAGAACTCTAGAGCAACAAACGTATCGGAAAGACAAGAAGCCGCCAACAAGCCACTGCGAAGGCTGCAGAATCGCTATTTTTTCTTTCGAGTCTTCACGGAATTCGAAGCAACGGGATCGCTTGCGTATTTCCTCCCCCGATATACCCCGCACACCGGACACACCCGGTGCGGCAAGATCGGAGAAGAACATTTCGGACACGAAACGAGCGATTTCGGCGACTTGTCATAGCGAATGCGACCGCGAGCTTGGCGACGATTCGTATGTCTTTGCTTGGGTACGGACATAGATACTCAAAAATGTTTCATCAGCACTTTATCAGCTTTCCAGAGATATGGCAAATGCCCATCCTGAGAGCCTCTTCCAAAAACTTTTGGTTGAGCTGCGCCAAAAGTCAAATCAAAAGGCGCCCCGGTTTTCCAAAGCGCCTTGTTTTCATTCTCAACCAATCTTACGGATTTTGCACCTCCATCGATCCATGGCTGATATCGATACGATCGCCATTACAAATATCTTGAACTGAAAAATCGATCGGCGTTCGATTCTTGAATGCCAGGAAGATATACAGAAACATCTCCTTGAAGTTTTGATTGCTTCGCGGCAAATGGAAGAAAGTCGATCCGCATCCGTTTGCGGTATCCGTGAGAACGGCCACATCAGCCGGGTCGATATAGACGCGATTGATGATAACGCCGTTTACCTCGTGGGTAGCCAGCGCCGGAAAAGCAACGGCGCCAAGAATGACCATCGCAAGGACTCGTTTCAGGTTTATCACTTCTCTCCTCTCGCTCGTTAGTCGAGCAGCAGCATAAGGAATAATTCATCATCATCCGATTGAGACATCGGCGGCGGATCGGGATTCGGAGGCGAAGCGTTCGGATCCCTCACAGTCACGAGGAGCGTCATGCAGTTGTCCGACTCGTTCGTCTCGACAATGCGGTTGTCGTAGTCGGCGCAAGCCCGAATCTCATGAATGCCGGCAACAGCAATGCCTCCGGGAACGGGAATTTCTTCCGCCTTGCTCATGCCTCCCTTCATATTTTCCCGTCGGATTTGATTTTTTCCGACGAAAGCTCCGTCTACAAAGTAGCCGATAAAGACATACTCGGGTCCGAAGTTTTCTCCGAGATTTGCCGTCGTGGAGGAAATGCCGAACGGCTGATTGAGAATCGGATTCGTCGCGCCGCCCGCGAGGCTGATCGCGGTTGTCTTGAGATTCGGATCGCTTACGACCTGGAAGACAAACTCTTGGAGAACGGCGTGGTCGCCCACATTGCAGTTGTCCTTTTCGTTTGACTCCGCCACCGTCTTCGATGCATCCGCGCAGCCGACGAGGTTGTACGTGCCCGGCCATTCGATACCCGTCGAGTCCTCATCCGAAGAACGGGAGTATCCGTTGTCGAGATCGTCCATATCATCCTTGCCGATATCCTCGGCTTCATTCTTCCCGTCGAACTTGTTTCCTTTGGAAACCC
>CAZETL010000027.1:0-12743 GCA_964515255.1 uncultured Bdellovibrionales bacterium
TACAAAAGACACCTCTTCAAACACGCATGGATATACGAGGGTGAAGGTGCGCAGTGGAAACGCGTCGACAACATAACTCCCGATCTTATCTACGACAAAACAAAGGGTCGTTCGGAAGTTTTTTACAAGAAAGAGCTTATAGGAACACGCTATCCGTTCATAAATGATCTGCGTTTCACTCAAATTATTGATGACAAGTTTCTCTCAAGTTTACTCCTTCAAACATGGAGCAAGAAAAGTATCATCGTGAGAAACAAAGAAGAGCTGAAAAAAAATATTTCCAAAATTAATACAAGGAAAGTTGTATTAAAACCAATAAGTGAGAGTGGCGGGAAAGGCATTCAAATATTTGAAAAAGATACTGCGTCAAATATCAAATTTTCCGGCGAACACATCATCCAAGACTTTATAGATTCTTCAAGCGGCGTTCCTGGCATATCGTCCGGAGTGCATGATTTTCGACTTGTCATCGTCAACAACAACATCATTTACGCCTACATACGGGAGCCAAAAGAAGGAAGTTTTCTCGCTAATCTCGCCCAAGGAGGAAGCTTGAAGATTGTTCCTAACGAAAATATCCCCTCATCCGTGCATCCGATCATTGAGCATGCTCGCTCCATATTTACATCATTTCACCCAAAAATTTACACGATAGACATCATGTTTGATGAAAATCAAGTCCCATGGATCGTCGAACTCAACTCCATGCCGGGCCTCTACTTTACTCCGGAAGAAAAACCGAGCATGGAAAGAATGTATCAGGCACTTCTGGAAGTTTTTCAGAAAAAACTCATCTCACTCTGATTCCTTGAACCCACCTCCCTTCCGCGCTACAATACGGGATACAAGGAATGCTTGACGGAGAGAGAACTTCCCTGATGAAAGTTCGAAGAGACTCCGTCCGGGATTTTCTCGAACTTTTCCCTCTCTCATGGACCATCTCCGAAGCGTTCTTCGAGACGCGCGGGACGCCTGGCGCCGCCTTCGCAGAAATCCGCAATCTCTTCCTTCGCGCCTTGCGCGCGCGCCTTTTCGCCGACTTCTCACAAACACCCTGAAAAGAGGTCCACGCCCTGTCCGGCGACCCCTCAACGCCATCAATCTCTCTTCATCTTCTCTCGGAAATATGCCCCGCGCCCTTCCCGCTCCAAAACAGCCTCGCCGAGCTTGGAAGTGGATCTTTCGCGTTTCAGCCGCTCTCGCTATTTTCGGCATTGCATCCACCGCCAGTATCTTCGCTTATTTCGCCAAAGACCTTCCGAGTCCTGGCAAAGTTAACTCGCGCTTCATTGCCGAATCCACCAAGATATTCGATCGAACCGGGACACACCTCCTTTATGAGGTTCACGGGGAAGAAAAACGCACGATTATCCCGTTCTCCGATATACCCGAAAGCGTCCGTGCCGCAACGATTACGCTTGAAGACCAGGACTTCTACTCCCACCACGGCATAAAGATCTCCTCTATTCTTCGAGCGATTTTCAAAGATTTCATATCGCTTGGAACGGCACAGGGCGGGTCAACCATCACTCAGCAATTCGTCAAAAATTCTCTCCTGACTCCCGAAAAAACCTTTTCAAGAAAGATCAAAGAAGCAATCCTCTCCATCGAAATGGAGCAGAAGTTCTCGAAGGATGATATTCTCGGCATGTACCTCAATGAGATCCCATACGGCTCAAACGCTTACGGCATCGAGGCGGCGGCGCACACGTTCTTCGGGAAAAGCGCAAGAAACCTCTCGCTCGATGAAGCAGCGCTGCTCGCATCTCTTCCGAATGCGCCGACATATTATTCCCCATACGGATCTCATCCCGAAGATTTGCGCGCACGGCAAGCAATGGCGCTCTCCAAAATGGCAAGTCTCGGCTATATCACGACGGACCAGGCAAAAGAAGCAGAAAATGTGGACACGTTCCAGAAGCTCATCCCGCAACGGGAAGCTATTTCCGCTCCGCATTTCGTAATGTATGTAAAAGAGTATCTTGCAAAACACTACGGGGACGATGAGATCGAACAAGGTGGCCTCCGCGTCACAACGACGCTTGACTGGAACAAACAGCAAGCGGCCGAGAAAGCGGTTTCCGAAGGCGCAGACAAAAATCTGAAATACAACGCCGAGAATGCCGCGCTTGCGGCAATTGACCCGAAGACGGGACAAATCCTCGCCATGGTCGGATCGAAAAACTATTTCGATACCAAGATAGACGGGCAGGTCAATGTCACCATCCGGGACCGGCAGCCGGGATCGTCGTTCAAGCCATATGTTTACCTTGACGCTTTTACCAAGGGGTACGTTCCCGAAACCATTCTTTACGATGTTCCGACGAATTTTTCCACCGACGAAGGAAAATCCTACGAACCGCAAAACTACAATGGCTCCTTTAACGGCCCGGTATCACTCGCGAAAGCGCTTGGCGGATCGCTCAATGTTCCAGCAGTGAAACTCTTGTATCTCACAGGCGTGAGGAGCGCCATCGATCTCGCGAGAAATCTCGGTATCACGACGCTGAGCGATCCGGACCGATATGGCCTCTCACTTGTCCTTGGAGGCGGAGAAGTCAAACTCCTCGACCACGTAAATGCCTATGCGACGCTTGCGACCGGCGGAGTCAAGCGCGAGAAAACCGCCATATTGAAGATAGAGAATTCGAAAGGCGATGTACGCGAAGAATACCGGGAAACACCCGGAGAGCGCGTCGTAGGGGAAAAATTCGTTGCCATGCTCGATTCTATTCTCTCAAATAATGAGAATCGATCGTGGATTTTCGGATCAAACAATCCCTTGCGATTCGACAATCGGCCCGTCGTTGCGAAAACTGGAACAACAAATGAATGGCGCGACGCCTGGACAATCGGGTACACCCCGTCGCTCGCCGTCGGCGTCTGGGTCGGCAACAACAATAACTCCCCCATGAAAATCGGTTCCGACGGCTCCTATGTGGCGGCACCCATATGGCGAGCCTTCATGGACGCTGCGCTTGAGGGAAGCCCGATTGAGACATTCCCTTCCTACGATCCGAAAACCGAAATTGCGGAACGAGATAAAGACGGCAACATAAAGGAAAGTCAGGACGAAAACCAAAGCAAAGACACGACTGAGAATTCTCCGTCAACTGAAAATGACCCATTCAACCACGCCTATCCAAAAATCACGAAGCCGCTCCTCGGCGGATGGATTGACGAGAAAAAAGAAATAAAGGTGTGTGAAATTCCTGGAAAAGACGAGAAATATTGCCTTGCCGGAAAATATTGCCCGGAAAACGAGACAAAAAAACGGGACTTCGTGAGTCCGAACGATATTCTTTACTACGTGAATAAGGATGATCCTCGCGGCTCGATACCGGAGAAGCCCGATCGCGACAGCCAATACAAGTCCTGGCAAAAGGCGGCCAAAGATTGGTACGACAAGGAAAAGAAAGTTGTTCTTGACTCGCCGCCGACTGAGGAATGTTCGAGGGATGACTTCGTGTCGAAATTCGGCCCGAGCCTATCGCTCTCCGCGCCCGGAGACGTCTCTGGGGATTCGTTTGAGATTTCAGCAAAAGCCGATGCTCCCTACGGAGTCGATTCGCTTGAAATATTTGTGGACGGAGACCGCATCGCTGATAGCGGGAATTCATCTCTTTCGACCGACTACAAAATTCCCGACGACGATCGAGGGAAAACGCTAACCGTCGAAATTCGCGTGAAGGACAAAGCGGGAAACGAGAAAAAAACATCGAAAGACGTGAAGACTTCCCCACTCCCTGCCCCTTAGGAAAAGAATGTCTCTGAAATTCAACTGCAGCAATAGGAAAACGGCGCACTTCTCATTGAAGCACGCCGTTTGGTTTGGTTGGCGGCGTTTTACGCCGCCCGTTTCAGCTCCTCTTGGGGGAAATCCCCCTTCCCCCAGAAAGAATATTCAGCGATGAACACCCTTGGAGAAGGGCTCGTCGACGCTCCCCGCTGGACAAGCCGGATCACCACGCCATTGGGGAGCTCCCTTTCAAAAAGAACTTGCTTTACTACCATGTTCCCTCCTCGCCTGATCTTTCAGGCTGTAGTCAAAAAACCATCGGAAAAATATGTCTGATCACCATATATCATGATCCAAATAAAAAAGCAAGTCCCGATCAATTTCGATCGGGACAAAAAATTGGAGGAACCTCATGAATCAAGGGGATCTCGAACACACGGATCCTCGAATACCCTCTGTATCATTGCCGCAAACGCAGTCGACTCTTCAGCCGTTGGTTGTGGCAAAGCTTCTTCCTCGCTATTCCCTTCCTCATCCATCCTGTTCAAAGCTTCTATCATTTGCCTCTGAATATCAGGCATCGAAAGGACTCCGCGGAAGCGTTGATCAGGGATCCCTCCCTGCATTGTTCTCTGCACCCGTTTTGCCGAATTCAACATCGCTTCTTCGTGCGTTCTATATGGGGCAATGCCTTCGACCTTCGCTCCAGATGGATGCAATGCGCCCGAAAGTTGAGCGATAAATGCTCCGATGATCCGCTCGGCTTGCTCATCGCCGATGCATTCCCTGACCAGGACTCCTTTCAAAACATCCTCAAGCAACCGAAAAGCTTCCCCCATCTCACTCGCCGAAACATTTGATTTCATGTGACCTCCTCTTGCAAAAGAACTCCTGTACGCCATGTCCGTCCGACGAATTCTCTCATGCTACCGATTCTGTCGCAAGCTTTCGATCTCCTTCGATATGCTTTGGAGCGCTCTTTCAATTTTCTCCAATTTTTCATCCATTGACCGTTTTCCCCGATCTTCTTCGGATTCTTCTTTTTCAATATCTTCGGAAATGTCTTCCACATCTTCCTGGATGCCGTCCACGTCCTTCTGGATTCCCTCGACGTCGTCGCCGATTTCTTCTACCTCCTTCTGAATTCCTTCGACATCGTCGCCGATTTCCTCGACGTTTTCCTGGATATCCTCGATATCCTCGGAAATATCCTCGATATCTTCCTGCACTTCCTCCAACTCCCTCGCTTGGCGATTTACTGTCATTTGGATGAAAATGGCAAGATAAATCGCCTCGAGCGATACAATGGTCGTGAGGAGAAGAAGAATTTTATCGAAATCAAAACCAATCCACGGCAAGACAAACATCGCCGTAAAAAACGCCGTATGCAGAACAAGCGACGGCACCGACCCGATCCTCTGGGCGAGCCGCTCCGCAATTCGCTCTGCCATGCTTGGCGCCAAGGTATCCGGCTGCCGAGGAAAGATTTCTGATTTTTTTTCCATTTTTTTCATATATGGAAAGTGTACCTGAATTCCCGGCGGATGCACAGGCGCATTGCGCGTATCCGCGCGCCGCTCGCGCGGCGTATCACATTCAAATATTCACCCCGAGGCGGAATTCCTCAAAGAAAAACTCGGGTCACTTTTTATTTCCATCGGCTCGTCCGCCTGGAAGCGGATTCTGTATCGCAATCTCTTCGAGTTTTTCTGCGGTCGCTTTTGATCTCCGTACGAATCGCTTCGTTTATCCCGAAAGTTTCTTTACACGGTTCATCAATTTCCTCTCCTCCCTCTTGTTTTCCTTCCCCGATAGCTTTACCAACGACACCGCTGTTCTCTTTTTGAAAGCCTAGAATTGTCTCCATATGATTTTTGCGAACTCAAATCCGACAAGAGCAGAAATTCTCCTCCATTGCCACTTGAAGATCCAGGAAGCATCAGGCATCGAAAATATTCAACAAAAAAGGAGACTCGTTGGTCTCCTCAAGGAAGTTCCGTTCACTGCGGCCACTGCGCGCTCAGCAAGAGCCACACGACAAGATATGCGGCGATCCATGCGTAGACGCGCTCCGCACCCGCGTCTATCTCGTCCCAAATGACGAGAATCCCCCATGCCGCAATCTGCACGAGGGTAAACTGGAACGGCATCGAGGCAAACGGCTCCGGCATCCATGCCATGAGGAGAACCTCACACAACACGAATATCAGAAACTCCACCGCGATCCGGAAACCAAAAAACACTCCCCGAAAAAATCCTCCAGAAATTCTCTCAATTCTCTCCATTATCTATCTTCCCCTTCTAGAAGTTGTTGAGTTTTTTGGTCGGCGAGCCGCTTTGAGAATCCCCTTTCAGGTCGGGCATCGGCTGCGTTTCCAATTGCCCAGCTGCTCCCGGTGTCCCATCTCCTCCTCCTTCAAGCGACGCGACGTAGATTGCTACCGCGCTTTGCACGCCGTAGTACGCAAGCGTCGAGAGACCGATGGAGGCGGGAACAACGATCAGAAGCACGAGCAGAAACCCTGCGCCCCGGTCCGCATTGCTTCCGCGTCCCGAGAGGAAACAGCCGATGCAGTGGCTGGCGAGAAAAAACATCGCCAACACCCCCAAAATAACAAAAATTTGACTCATTATTTTCTCTCCCTCAGAAATAAAGTTGGTAAAAAACAAAGAAACTTCATGGTCAAATTTGCCATGAATACTTGCTGCGAGCAATGGAAAGAACCATCTATTCTTTTCCAAGCGGCGCGGCAATTCCGAAGATCACTCCGGAACCGCCGCGCCACCGAGAAACAGCCCTTGAATTATATATAGCACTCCCCACGAGCGACGGATTTCCCTTTCCTATGCACGCTCATTGCCCATACAACGCAGACAAACACCTGCTGCGTTAGATTGCACGGACATGTGAGTGTAGCAGGATATAGCTTTTTTGTCAATATAGTAATACAATAATTACTTTTTAATTACTTATTTACCTTTGAAATAGCTCTTATCCGATAATTTTCACGTTTATAACTCTTGTCATTATTCAAAAAAACAGGCATCTGCCCACCTTTTAACTTGCCATTGGAAAATACCTTATCCCCGCATTTCACCCGTCCTGTTCGGTTATATTGACACAATATGAAATATATGCTAAACTACGTCACGTCATTCATCTTCCGCCATAACATTGGAGAGGAAGGGGTGGCACAACTGCCAACCAATTTGGTTGGCATCGAACAACTCAGCTTCCGAAAGGGAAAGGAGGGGGTCATGAGGTCCCTTGATCCAGGAACTAGTTAAGTGTAATTTTGCCCCCGGCGAAGATGGAAAACTTGAGCATCACTCAAGGAAACCGTTTTCACTGCCGGGGGCTT
This sequence comes from uncultured Bdellovibrionales bacterium, assembly GCA_964515255.1. Classification (GTDB taxonomy): domain Bacteria; phylum Patescibacteriota; class Minisyncoccia; order Moranbacterales; family UBA1568. The sequence continues at coordinate 7,102 of CAZETL010000027.1, forward strand.
TATATTTTTTCTCGGCATATTCGAACGCCATGTCAAAAAGCGTCCGGAGCGTCGTTGCAATGTTTTTATTTTCAATAACAATGCCCGTCATATCTTCGTAGGAGATAAGCTGCACCATGTCTCCGTATATTGTTACATCGCCAGGGAAAGATCTTTCATGCTTCCCGATAGGAATAACCGCATCTCCAGGCTCATAATTTACTTCACTTTCAGTTGGATTAAGAATCGCTCTCGATTTTACCTTGTTTTTTGATCTCTTCTTTCGAACTGTAAACCGTTCTTCCGGGGAAATATATTTTGTTAATTCTTCCTGGGAAAAAGCTGTTGCTATTTCCCCTCCGTAAATATTCTTGTATCCGGAATTTGCCATGCGGAGCAACCCTTCTTTGCCGAGATAGTACTTCACAACCGGCTTCCTCGTCTTCAGGGCATTCCGCTCCGAGAGCTCGGCAACAAGTCCCACGACCCGTCCGCGGCGCGATTCAAATTCAATCCGCTGCTTTTCAAAAATCGCTTCGAGCTGGGACGGCTCCTCGGGAATGAAGTACTGCCGAGTTCCCTCGTCGATTGCGCTCGCAAGCCCTCTTTTCATGAGATTTTCCATCACGAAATAGGTTGTCGCTCGATTGACGTCCGACTTCTTCGCAATGTCTTGCGCCGTCGCTTTCCCGAGCTCGAGCATGGCGACATATACTTTCGCCTCTTTCTCTTGGAGCCCGATTTCCTGCAGTTCTTTTTCTATATTCATAGGAGTTCAAAATTTTATCGGAAATATCCTTTCTTTGGAGATTCCAGCGTAGAACGAAACGGGGGACGCGAAACCTTGGCAGCTTCAAAGAATCCTCACTGCGCTCCGTATTCATAGGAAATCTTGATTTCTTTTACCACCCCATCGCCTAAGTCGCGAGCGAGACGCTCGAGAAGTTCGGGACGAAACATTCTCGCTTCCTCTGCCCAAGAACTTGATTTCGAACGGAGAAAAAGTTTCCCGTCGCGAAAAAACGACGGGCGAATCATTGACACCCCCTTCCTTCCATACTCATCAAGGAGAACTCTTTCCGTCATAAAGAACACCGTTTTCTCGTCGATCGCTCCGCATTTCACAGCTGGAACGCTTTGTTCATTTGCAGAATTCGAAGCTTTTGCTGGCGCGTATTTCGAGGCAAGAAATTTTCCAAGAGCCTTCATACTACAATGAGAAAACCAGAAATACTCCCTCTACCGCTGTATCGGCATCATAATGTATGTAAAGCCGACGGATGGAACACCATCCTCGACACTCTTCAAAGCAACCGGCGTCCCGGCAGTGTTCGCAAGAAATGCGATCGATGATGTCTCAATAAACCCCGCTCCATCAAGAAGTGATTTCGGCGGAAATACCGTTCGAAGCCGCCCATCTCCGGAAACGAATTTTGCCGGAACTTCAGCTCGCTGCTCACCGACATAAGCTCGATTGCGATTTCTCCCGTCGAGAAAACGCTCGCAATTCGAAGCGCGCGACGGAATTCTTCTTTTTCAATTTGCGCCGAAAAAGAGTAGTCTGATGGCATAATTTGCCGATAATCCGGAAACTTTCCCAGGATAAGCCGAGAGAGGACTTCAACGGCTCCGGTTTCGAAAAACACCTGGCCATCTTCGATGATCATGCGAACGGAAGCGTCTGCCGGCTGAATAGCGCGCGACACCTCAAGAAGCGTTGACGCCGGAAGAATCATGGATCCGATCGCCGATATTTCAGAAAGCGTTTCATCACCAATAGCATCGGGAATCTGAATTATCTCTTCGCTCAGTCGGAAGCTATCAGTTGCAGCAAGAGCCACGTCACCCGCAGAGAAGAGAAAGTGTACGCCTGTCAATTCGAGTCTCGTTTCTTGAACCGCAACAGTGGGAAGAAGCCTCGAAAGAGCGCTCTTAAACGTTCCTGCCGGAAGAGCAATCGACCGTTCGGTTTTCTTCTTCGGCATAATAGGGAATTCGCTTGCAGGGAGACCTTTGATTTTTGCGCGATATCCACCACAGGAAACAGCCAAAGATGTTCCCTCCGCTTCAAGCGATACGACTTCCGTTTCCGGGAGGTTCCCGATGAATTGGGAGAGCACTTTCGCTGGAACAGTCAAGCTTCCCTCACGCTCGACCTTCGCATTTACCCGAGCAACAACACCGATTTCGAGGTTTGTCGCCGAAAGCGTCAGTCTCCCTCCAGAAGTTTCAAGGAGGAAGTTTCCAAGCACCGGGAGTGCGCTCTGTCTCCCTACCGCCCGTTCCGCGTATCCGATCGCCCGCTTCAGGTTTTCCTGCGTACACACGAGTTTCATAGGGATTCCGATAATGATCAATTTCAATCTTGCAATGACGACTCACCCTCGATAAAGCCTCTCTCGGAGACTCACCATGTCTTCTTTGAATTTCCCGTCTCTCTCCATGTCTTTCTTTACTCGCTCAACCGCATGAAGCGCTGTCGTATGATCCCGACCACCGAAGAATTTTCCTACTGCCGAGAGCGATATCTCAAGCTCCGTTCGCGCCAGATACATCGCCACCTGGCGCGCGAAAGCAATCTCTTTCTTTCTTCCCTTTTTCCGCAGCTCCTCTTCCGGAACATTGTAAAACTCGGCCGACGCGGCGGCAATACTCTCAAGGGTGACCGCCCGCTTCGTTGCCGTGATGATTGACCCGAGAATCCTCTCGATGTACGGAACGGTCGGTCTCACTTTCTGGAATTCAGCCGAAGCGAGGACTCGATTGAGAGCACCCTCCAATTCTCGAGCGTTATTGGTAATATTCTCCGCAATAAATCGGATGCATTCCTCGTCAAGGCCGATACCCTTTTCAAGAAGTCTGAGACGCAGAATCGCCATCCGAGTCTCGAGGTCGGGACGACTCACATCAGCAATCATGCCACCCTCAAATCGACTCTTCAGTCGGTCCTCAAGCGTCGGAATTGCTTTCGGCGTCCGATCGCTCGTGATGACAATTTGCTTGTTCGCCAAATAAAGGTTGTTGAACACATGGAAGAACTCCTGTTGCGTTTTCTCCCGCCCTGAAAGAAACTGGACATCATCGATAAGGAGAACATCAATATCCCTATACGCGGACTTAAATGCTTCCATGGATTGATTCTTCAGCCCTTCGATAAGTTCATTGGTAAATTGCTCCGATGTCGTATACCGCACGACTTTCTCCGGACTATTCTTCATTACTTCATTGCCGAGCGCCTGAACGAGGTGCGTCTTGCCGACACCGACGACGCCATATATGAAAAGGGGGTTGTAGAGCGTCCCAGGACTTTGCGATACGGCGTAGGCAGCCGCCCTCGCAAGTTCATTGTTCTCTCCAATGATGAAATTCTCGAAAGTATAACGGGGATTTAAGTTCGAACGCTGGCGCCCGCTCTGCGCAGGAGAAACAGAGGAGCTTCCTGATCCCGAAGAAACGAATGCGCGGGGAAGTGTCGGGAAAGAAACTGCGGCAGGCGCGATTGCAACTCGAACCGGGAGGACACCGCTTGGCAACGCAGTTTCCGGTCTTTTCGGCGCCATCGCTTCCGATGACACAGAAATATCACCTCGATCCTGAACAGCTTTCGTTCCATCCGCTCGATTCGAAGCAGAGGCGGTCTCCATGTTTGGCTGAAAGAAACAAGAGATCTCCCGTATGGAACTCTCCTGTCGCGAAAGAGCCTGGAGGATCAGATGGTTGTATCTATTCTCAAGCCATTCTTTTGCAAATGGATTCCCGATCGCGATACGGGCAATTCCATTCTCGAGAGATACGAGTTTCGTGCGCGTAAACCACGTTCCAAAACTTGCTTTCGAAAGAGAAAGCTCCAATTCGCCAAGCACCGCATTCCAAATATCATCGAGAGATGGAGTCATAGAGACAAAAAATCCGGCGCAAAACGCCCGGAGCGAAATATTTGAGCCCCCACTCTCGATTCCAATCCGAACGATATCCACAGTATATCAGAGTTTTCCAAACCAAAAAAAGTCCTGTGAATAAGTTGTGGATAACTCTTCCCGTCATTTCTCGGATTCAAAGTTGTCAATATTTCGTATATTCATGCAACTTACGAATTCGCCCAGAAACCATCCTTGACTATTCCATTCTTCCCTTGCTAGACTTCTTCTACCTATCAAGTCTGTGGAAATCTTATGAAGCGAACCTATCAACCAAAAAAACTGCGCAGAAAGCGACGTCACGGGTTTCGAGAGCGCTCGTCGACCCCTGGTGGTAGAGCTGTCCTTACGCGTCGTCGACAGAAAGGGCGAGCAAAACTCACTGTCGCCTAAGGTCCCACAAAGATGCTCCCTCAGGTATATCGCCTCTCTCGACACGCCGATATCCAACTTGTCCTTCGATCAGGCAGGAGGTCGTATGGTAGCCTTCTTTCCGTTTCGGCGATTCCAAACGAACTCGACCGAAGTCGTTTTGCCGTCATTGTCGGAAAAAAGCAGTATCTCCTCGCCTCAGACAGGAATCGAGCCAAGCGGCTCATCCGAGAGTCGATACGAACCATTCTCCCAAACATATCTCCTGGGTTTGACATTACAGTTCTTCTGATCCGGAAAGCAGACAAAAGGCTTGAGATTTCGATTCTGATATCTGAGATAGAGAATCTGATTCAGAAACTTTGCCTCCTGCAAACCAGAAAATAGGACGATATAAACCAAAACCTCCATCAACCTTCTATGTCAGCCCTGTTTCACTCTCTCATTTATCAGCCGATATACAACTTTCTCGTTCTTCTCTACCAAATAATACCGGGGAGCGACTTTGGCATCGCTATTATCGTTACCACTATTGCCCTGAAATCCCTCCTCTACCCGCTATCTCAGAAACAGATCGAGTCGCAAAAGAAACTCCAAGAAATCCAGCCGAAAATTAAGGAGATTCAAAAGAAATACAAGGGCGACCGCGAAAAACAGAGTCGAGCCGTCATGGAGTTCTATCGGGAAAACAAGGTGAATCCTTTCTCGGGATGTCTTCCACTAATCATCCAACTCGTTATCCTCATTGCGATCTACCAAGTCCTCTTCTCCATTTCCAACTCGGGATTCGTAGCTTCATCGGAAGTATTGTATTCTTTCATATCGAATCCCGGAAATATCCACCAGCTCTTCCTTGGAATACTCGACCTATCGAAACCAAGCACAATCCTCGCCGTCGCAACCGCACTCGCTCAGTACTACCAAATGAAGATGACCATGGGGCAACAGGAGAAGAAAAAGGCGAGGGAAAGAGTCGAATCATCGGACGCTAAAAATGACCAAGACCAGAAAGAACCGGATTTCAACCAGATAATGATGCAGCAAATGCTCTATATCGGCCCAGCCCTCACGCTTTTCTTTGGCATGACGTTTCCATCAGGTCTCGCTCTCTACTGGTTCGTATCAACTCTCTTCGCTATCGGCCAACAACGCCACGTCTTCGGGAGAGAAAATGCACATTCCTCCAAAAAGTCCCCTCTAGAAAAGCTATCGGCCTAAGAAAATTCAGGGTTCGGAAAAAATATCAACGAACCCCCACACAAAACACTGCCGAGAATACAAGACGGCAGGGCTTTCCAGGAGCGGAAAACGGTGATATTCTCTGAGAACAAAGCCTCAGGATTAACCGAGACGCGTATGCACTCCGCATCCACT
>CAZETL010000028.1:0-12577 GCA_964515255.1 uncultured Bdellovibrionales bacterium
CTCGGAGATTGTATCCTTCGTAACGTCCGAGCCGAGCACTTCGCGATAAAGTCGGTCAAGCAGAAGGCGAGCTGCAAGTTTTGAATACGCCGGATCTCGCTCGATCATAGACCGGGTAATCATTGTCACTACCTTTGCCACTTCCCTTGTCGCAATGCCGTCATACACCTCAAGTCGGCACTGTCTGAGAATTGCCTCGATATCCACATCTTGCTCAATTCCAGAAAGATGGTGTTGGAGAGTTCTACGGATTTTCTCAAGCGAAAACGTCTCATTTTTCCCAGATCGCTTCACTACTGAAAGCTCGTGCTCTTCAATCTTCCGCACAATTTCTTGCTTTCGCTCTTCGCGGATCTTCGCATGTTCGTACCGATAGATAATATACGCCTTTGCCACATCGAAGAACCCTTCTTCCATAAGCTCCTTCTCGACGAAATCCTGCACATGCTCGACCGATGGCACTGATTTCGGGAATTCTTGATCGAGTTTGCTCGCGACGGAAGCGGCGATCGTTGCAACAAGTGATTCATTGCCGACTCCTTTCACTTCGACAAAAGCGCTCCGAATCGCCCGTTCAATTTTTCCTGAATCAAAATCAACTACATTTCCATTCCGTTTCTTGATTTTTGAGACCGACCCGTTCATATCGAAGGGCTAGAAAAACACGGACGCCCCTGTTCCGTGCATTCCTGAGAATTAAATTTGCATTCGAACATCCCCCGCAACCACAAATACAACATGCTCGCAAAACGCCCCCACAAAACACACTCTAACCAAAAACTACCTTGCCAATCTCAAAGCGACCGTCTTCCAATCAATAGCTTGATAAAAAGCCTCGATGTATTCCGCGCGCTTCAAACCATAATCAAGCATGAATGCGTGCTCGAACACATCCATCACGAGTATCGGCACAGACCCTGCAAAATTCCCAGTATTATGTTCATCAATCCAGGTATTAAAAAATCTTCCAGTTTCGGCATCCTTGGCAAGAATCACCCATCCGATACCTCGTACAGCGCCGACTGCAAGAAAATCCTTTTTCCATGCATCAAAACTTCCAAACGACCCCTCGAGAATTCGCGATACAGAAGAATCAACATCAGCCTTCTCCCTCGAGAGATTACCAAAATACAGTTCATGAAGCCGCATACCATTCCACTCCCAACCAAATCGCCGCTTTAACTCAGAATATTCCGGGGTTCCGGGTTCTTTTGATTGCAACAGCTCCGAAACAGCATTCGTATTCTTTACATACCCCTCATACAGAGTGAAATGATTCGTGAGGAGCGCATCACTCATACCAGGAAGGCCGAGCAAATGTTTGAAATCTTTCGACTCGTACATAATTTGTATCTTTATTTGCCTCTAGAACTTACACCAACCATGGAAAATACACTTCAAGCAAAAACTCCCTAGCAAAAAACTATATCTTCCCTACAAGATCAAGTCCCGGTTTCAGAGTCTTCGCTCCAGGTTTCCAATTGGCAGGACAAACCTCGCCGCCATGCTCGCGCACAAACTGAGCTGCCTGTAGCTTCCGGAGAAGCTCTGCCGCTGACCGACCAATACTTCCCGCATTCACTTCATACATCTGAAGCACTCCGTCTGGATCAATGATAAACGTCCCCCGACGAGCATTACCCTCTTCGGCGATATAGACACCAAACTCACTCGCAAGTTCGGCAGTCCGATCAGCAACGAGAGGATATTCCACCTTCTCGATCGCTTTCGAGTGGTCATGCCAAGCTTTGTGCACATAAACCGTATCTGTACTCACGCCGAGAACCTCCGTGTCGAGCTTCTGGAATTCGGCGTAATGATCCGCAAGATCTTCAAGTTCAGTCGGGCACACAAATGTAAAGTCCGCCGGATAAAAGAAGAGGATAAGCCACTTCCCACGATATTCAGCAATGCTACTTTCCACAATCTTATTTTTGTGGTACATAGTAAGCTTGAAATTGGGGACCTTTTCTCCAATTTCAATCATCTCGCAGCTCTCCTCCTCACATCCACCGCAGCATTCTTCACGCTCCTCATCGCGTCCGCAGCAAAATTGGTCTTTCATAGTGAAATCTCCTACAAGTTATTTACGTTATACTGCAACCACTAAGACTTCAAACATACCCTTCCCCGCCCACGCTCGCCTCGCTCACATATCACGATAAGCAAATAAGTTACAATCTTTGGAAACTTTTTAGAAAAATCCAGATTCCAAAAAAGTTCTTTCATCCTCTCGAAAAACAGAACCGTTGATCCATGATACGGAGAGAAAAAATCCATGTCAACTCTATGACTCCCACGCCACATCCCTCTTGTTCTCGCCATGCAAACTGTGGCGATATCACAGTGAGCCAGACTGAATCCGGACTTCGTTTGGACATTTTTCTCGCTCACTCTAGCCAATTTCATACGATAATCGGGCAAAAAATAAGTCGATCAAAAATTGCGAAAGGAATTAAAAACGGAGGCATCTCTCGCCTCAACTCCATTTCATATCCAGAAATATCCATTGTTTCCAAACCAGATACAATGATCTCATTCGGAGAAAATTTTCATGTGATACGAGAACTTTTCAACGTCGACGAAACAGACCCTATTCTTCAGCCGGAACTTCCAATTCAAGTTCTCTTTGAAACCAAAGACTTCATTGCAATAAATAAGCCCGCTGGCATTGAATCCCAAATAACGCCACATCGGAAAAGTAACACTGTTGCAAACTGGCTCATTGCCATGTATCCGAACATCGGAAAAGTTGGCGAAAACAGCTCTCGACCAGGGATTGTGCATCGTCTCGATCGCGATACAAGCGGCGTTCTCGTCATAGCGCGAAACAACCGTTCTTTCTTAGCTCTCAAAAGAGCCTTCAAGGAGCGCCTCGTGAAAAAGCGGTATCTTGCGGTTGTTGCCGGAATTCCACAAGCGCAAGAAGGCCTAATAGAGACACCTCTCGCGCGATCCTCTCGCGGAGACAGACAGTCAATTGCAACATCCGGGCGCCGTATCAAGGGAACTATTCGATCAGCTGAGACGAAATATCTCGTCAAAGAAACATTTCAGCGCTCACGAGTATCCCTGATCGAACTCGAGCCAAAAACCGGAAGAACGCATCAAATTCGAGTTCACCTCGCATCAATTGGACACCCTGTTCTCGGTGACCGCCTATATGGAAAACGAGAACTTCAAAACGCGCTTGAACACCCGAGTCGACACCTTCTTCATGCCTCAACCATTGAGTTTCCTCTCTTTGGAAAGAGCTATGTCTTCAACGCGCCCCTTCCCATGGATTTTGAACAATTCACTCAGAGACTTCGAAACAATGGTCTTCCAGGCGCATGAAAGATCCTCAAATACGCGGGATCATCTAAAGGGTCCTAAAGTGCCCACAAAAGACCCGAATCACTCCAATGACAATATCGCTGAAAATTTCCAGACGCATGCCAGGGCCTTTACAAAAGAGACTTTTTGCCGTAGAATCCATCAGCAGAGAAGGGTTCATCCCCTCTTCTTTTGTTTGCGCACCACTAATAAATAACCGCGGCAAGCGCATAACCGCACGAAATAGCAACTGCACCCTCTATGTCTATTAAGAAAACGCTGAGTTCTCTCCTCGACGAGACACTCGCTCTCCATAAAAGCGACACCTCCAAAGAGAACCCTACCGGAGAAATTAAGGAATCGACAAATGACACCAAAAAGCCGAAGAAATCCGCCGCAAAGAAGCCCCGAGCTAAAAAGGCTGACATCGAAGTAGAAGAGAAGAAAACCGAATCAGAAAAGACAATCCCTCAGAAGAAGATGTCCGATATTCAGTTGCCAGCGCAACAACAGGAAGAGCTCCCCGAACCATCGGAAATGGAGAAGCTCCTTGCCGAATATCCAATCGAAGTGCCGAAGCTTGGCGACGTCCTCCAGGGAACCGTCCTTGAAGTAGGTTCGAACTTTGCCCTTATTGATCTCGGCCCGCTCGGAACAGGCATTGTTCTCGGAAAGGAAATGAAGGATGGAATGGCTGGAGGCGTAAAGATGAGGAGGGGAGAAACAGTAAGCGCCACTCTTATCGATCTCGAAAATGACGAGGGCGTAATCGAACTTTCGATCCGCAAAGCTTCCTACGAGCGATCCTGGGAAGATATCGAGTCGAAACTCAACAACAAAGACGTCATCCTTACGAAAGTACTCGAGGCCAATAAGGGCGGTCTCATGATCGAAGTCAATGGAATTTCCGGTTTCCTTCCGGTTTCCCAACTCGGCGGAGATCACTACCCGCGAGTCGAAGACGGCGACAAAAACAAGATCCTTGAGCTCTTGAAAAAACTTATCGGCCAGGAGTTGCGCGTCAGAATTCTCGATATCGACCGAGAAAACGACAAGCTGATCGTAAGCGAAAAAGCAGCTCGAAGCGAAAAGGAACGAGCTGCCATCTCGACGCTCTCGGTTGGAGACATTGTTACCGGCGAAATAAGCGGCGTCGTTGACTTCGGAGCCTTTGTTAAATTCCCCATCCCGGGCAACGAAAAGGAACGAGTCGAGGGGCTGGTCCATATTTCCGAACTTGCTTGGCAGCTCATTGACGACCCGAGAACCGTCGCGCATACCGGCGACCAAGTAAGCGCGAAAATCATTGGCATTGAGGACACCCGAATCTCACTTTCCATGAAAGCGCTCAAGGATGATCCATGGAATTCTGTCGAAGAAAGATATCACATTGGCGATATCGTCTCCGGGAAAGTAGATAAGATGAACCATTTCGGAGCCTTTGTCTACCTCGACAAGGATATTCACGGGCTTGCCTATGTAAGCGAGTTCCAAAATGTTTACCCCGGAAGGAAAATGGAGGAAGTTTTCCAAATCGGCAGCGCCTATAAATGGAAGATACTTTCCATGGAGCCAAAAAGTCATCGAATGGGGCTGCTTCCGGTTAAGTAATACTCTCTCCTGCAGAAATCCACAAAAATGTTCCCGTCTCTACGGGAACATTTTTGCATTTCTTTTATTTGCGAGAAATGGAAAATCCCGATAGCATCAGTCTATGGCCAACAAACTCTTCCTCATTTATGGTCCTTCCGGATCCGGACAAGATTCCGTTATCGAAGGGCTCGAAAAACTTCTCCCGATAGAACGCATTATCACGTCGACAACACGCCCTATGCGGAACGGGGAGTCCGATGGCCATCCCTATCATTTCATCTCCAAAGAGACCTTTGAAGAAGACTTGCGAAACGGAAAATTCCTCGAATACGCCAAGCACTATGGCGGCGAGTACTACGGCGTCCAGAAGGAAGAAGTCGAGAGGGTCAGGAATTCTGAGAAAGTGGGTATCTGGAAGGTGGACTGGCAAGGTGTCCAAAATATAAAAAAAATATTCCCGAAGGTACCCGCTATTCTCATTACTGCACCCATTGATACGCTCGAGAAACGGCTTCGGCGACGCGACCCAGAAAGATCGGAAAGTTCTCTTCAGGAGCGAATGGCTTATTCGAAAGAATATGCTCAGCATCTTGATCTCCATGATTTCGTAGTCGAAAATTCCGATGGAAAGCTCAGTGAAGCGATCCAACAAACTTTCGACATTGTTTCCGGGAAATCCTCCTGTTAAATCGCCTCGCTTTCCAGAACCCCATCACTTTCCAACTTCTAAATCCCACGAGTCTGCGAGTTTCATCATCGAGATAGGATAATCGTTTCCGCGTTTTGGGAGACAGGGCGGCTTTACTCGACGGAAAATATGAATCCAAGAGGCTCTAGATAGCATCTTCTATTAAGCTTCGATTGCCATTCCAAACGGAAAACACCTTGCTGTTCTGTTAATTTATCGGTATTCTATACGGTTCTTACTGGTATTATTCGCACGCCATGTCAGCTTTTCTCAAGAATATTCAAAATTTCTCCTCCCGAAATAAACTATGGGAACCAGGAAACAGCATCATTATCGGCGTTTCCGGCGGTCCCGACAGCACTTGCCTGCTGCAAGTACTCGCGTCAATCGGGGCAAAGTACCAATGGAAACTCCGAATCGCTCATGTAAACTACCGCCTCCGAGGAAAGGAGTCGGACGCTGACGAGGCTTTTGTCAGGAAATTATCAGAGAAATATTCCATCCCCCTCTCCGTGACACATCCGAACGTATCCAAAAGAACCGCAAACCTCGAGGAAAAACTCCGCGATATCCGCTATCGGTTCTTTGAATCCCTCAGAAAACGCCACCGATTTCATTTTATTGCCGTCGGACACACTCTCGACGACCAAGCAGAGACAGTGCTCTTTCGCCTCATCCGGGGAGCCGGACCTCGGGGACTCTCGGCTATGCTTCCAAAGAATGGATTCCTCATTCGCCCTCTCCTCGAAACGCCGAGAGCAAATATCCTCAAATATCTTGAAGAACAAGGTCTCCCTTACCGCACGGATCAATCAAACACCGATCCAAAATTCACAAGAAACCGCATTCGAAATGAACTTCTTCCTCTTCTCGAAACGTTCAATCCAAAGATCCGACATGCGCTTAAGAGAACAGCCCTTTCCTGCCACCGAGAACAAGGGTCCGCTATGCGAGATCTTTTTCGAGCTCTTTCAATATCCTCAGCCGAGAAACGTCCCCCGTCATGGTCTTCCACTGAGGAGTTTCTGAAGTTTGTGTCCGGAAAGAAACCGAAACATGCGAAAAAAAGCTTTCCAGGCTTGAATATCGAACGAAAAGGTGATACCGTTCAAATACTCCTTCGCGGAAAAAACCGCGTGTAATTTGTGATTTTATCGTCATGAACATCCTTTTCAAAAATATAGGCGTCATTATCATCATCTTTTTTGTCATTTCAGGGATAGCCATCCTCTATCAATCCCCGTCAAGCCGACCCACCGATATCACCCTGAGCAATCTCGCAACCGAGATCAATCAGGGGAAAATCGACTCCATCAAGATTAGCGGAAACTCCCTTGCCATCATAACCAAAGAGAATCAGAAACAGAAAGCCACCAAAGAATCTGAGTCGTCCCTCACGGAAACATTGAAGAATTATGGCGTAAACCCTGATCAACTGCAGGGAGTAAAGATTGAAGTAACAGAAGAATCAGGCATTGCCGTTTGGGCTGGAGCTATTCTCCCCTTCCTTTTGCCATTTCTTCTTGTTGCCGGGTTTATCTGGTTTATGATGCGACAAGCGCAGCGCGGCAATGCGCAAGCCCTTTCTTTCGGTATGAGCCGCGCCCGAATGCTCGATCCAAAAGACAAGAAGAAGCGCATCACCTTTGCCGACGTCGCAGGGGCCATCGAAGCGAAAAACGAGCTCCAAGAAATTGTCGAGTTTCTGAAACAGCCAAAAAAATTCCTCGCAATCGGAGCGAGAATCCCCAAAGGAGTACTCCTTCTCGGTTCTCCTGGAACGGGGAAGACTCTCATGGCAAAAGCAGTCGCAGGAGAAGCAAAGGTTCCATTTTTCAACATAAGCGGATCGGAATTCGTCGAAATGTTCGTCGGCGTCGGCGCAAGCCGTGTTCGAGATCTCTTTAAACAAGCGAAAAAGAATGCTCCCTCGATCGTCTTCATCGATGAAATTGACGCCGTTGGTCGCCATCGTGGAGCGGGCCTTGGAGGCGGGCATGACGAACGAGAGCAGACCTTAAACCAAATTCTCGTGGAAATGGACGGGTTCGAAACTGACACGAATGTCATTGTCATCGCTTCCACAAACCGACCGGACGTTCTCGATCCAGCACTTCTCAGACCAGGACGATTTGACAGACGAGTTATGATGGATCTCCCCGATATAAATGAGCGAGAATCCATATTGAAGATCCATACGAAGAACAAGCCCCTTGAATCTTCGACAAATTTGCGAATTCTTGCCGAACGAACGCCGGGATTCTCCGGAGCCGACCTCTCAAACCTCGTAAATGAAGCTGCAATACTTTCCGCACGCAGAGACAGGAAAGAAATCGGCATGAAAGAACTTTCTGAGTCGATTGAGAAAGTTATCCTCGGGCCAGAACGGAAAAGTCGGGCTATCAACCCAAAGGAGAAAGAGATTATCGCCTACCACGAAGGAGGCCACGCCCTTGTCGCCGCCAGTTTGCCGCATGCAGATCCAGTACAGAAAGTCTCCATCATCTCTCGCGGCCATGCTGGAGGCTATACTCTCGCTGTCCCCACCGAAGACAAAATGCTCCAATCTTTCCTACACTTCAAAGATGAACTCGCAACATTTCTTGGCGGATACGCGAGTGAGAAACTCGTATTTAACGATGTAACGACAGGTCCCTCAAACGACCTCGAACGAGCAACTGCCATGGCTCGCGGCATCGTAACTCGGTATGGCATGAGCACGCTCGGTCCCAGAACATTCGGAAGAAAGCAAGAACTTGTCTTCCTTGGCCGGGAGATGCACGAAGAACGAAACTACTCCGAAAAAACAGCTGAAGCAATAGACAGCGAGGTTTCGCGACTCGTCGAGGAGGCATTCGCAACCGCCACCAAAATCCTTACCGAGAAACGCGAGACCTTAAACCGAATCGCATCAACGCTTCTCGAAAAAGAAACTCTCGAAAAAGATGAATTTGCAGCGCTCGTATCCAACCACTCGCTGCAGAAGAATCAGTAAGCTTTTATAGAGCTATGAAACAGATCTTAAAGAGGGCTATTAACCTCGTTATTTCGCATCCAAAACTCCTCTTTTTTGGATCAATTATCGCATTCCCAAAAACCATAGTCCAGGTTTTTCTCGACAGATACGGAGATTCATTTGGGCAGATTCTCCAATCAATCCAACAAAATAGCCTCTTCCTAACATCGACGCCTTACATAAACTCACTCCTCCCACTCCTCATCGTGCTCTTCATTCTCTTCGTAGAATCATTCGGGATCGTACAAATAGCTTCTTTTGTACAGAGATCTGAGCGAAAGTCATTCGGAGTGATCCCCACGAAGGAAACCGTCAAACGAGCAGCCTCTGTATTCAAAATGGAGATTACCCTCATTCTCTTTCTTCTTTTTGGCGGAATACTTCTTTCACTCCCGTCCGATATCGCTTCCGCTAGAGGACTCATTCCACTAAGCAGACTCCTCTTTCTTTCAGCATTTGGACTTTTCGCTTCAATCGCCGTTTTAACATTCTTCATCCGCCAATATTCCGCTCTCTATCTTACACTTTCAAACATATCGATTCGGTCAGCCATTGAGAACGCCTCCACTCTTTTCCGATCAAAGATGCGCCCAACTATTCTCTTTGGGACAATTATCTTTGTCTGGGAAATTCTCGGGATGTTTTTTCTGTCATCGTGCGAATACATCCTCAGCTTCATGAGCATGAATAACATACTGCAAACAGGAATAACGTGGGTGTTTACACTTGCGTTCTTTTCCATATTGGAAGCCTGGACTTGGACTGCTTGGACTCTTTTCTTTCGCAACATCGCACTCCCGAAAGAACCTCTGATTGTTTTGCAAAATCAAAAAACCGTGGTACAACAGGATAGACCTGCAAGTCTCAAAAAAATGCCCACAACAGCGGCCAGCAAAGAATAAGTTGGGACTCGTAGGGCAACAAGGAGAGAAAGGGGTCTGTAGCTCAGTTGGTTAGAGCGCTACATTGACATTGTAGAGGCCTCCAGTTCGAGTCTGGACAGACCCACATTCTAGAAAGCTAATAGAAAATCCCGGGATTGCAGCCGGGATTTTCTATTTAACGGATATCCTGGCAATGCGTCACGCCGCACCAGTCTTCATCTTCATCACCAACATCATTCGGTCCAACTATATCAGACCCACTGCCATCCTCACTAAAGTAATCCTTGACGCCTTTTACCCCATCCCGTATTACCCCTCCTGTTTGACGAGTAAGTTCATTGGAAAGGTTATTGGAGAAATCAGCTCCATCCGATCCAAGTCCCGTCTTGCTGAGAGTTTTCTGAATAAGCGAATTCACGTAAGACTGAATAACGCCCGTAGCAAGCTCTTCCCAGTTCTGAGCAAGAGCAATCGCTTTCGCTGGCAACGTCTGTATCGTCGACACAATATCAGCAATAGTCTGCGGAGGAGTTACGACAAGACCTTGTTTGTTTGTTTGAGGTTTATATCCGGTAATGCCCGCTTGAGTCTCTGCTATTTTTTCGTTCTTCGCCTTTTCAGCTCCATATTTCTGGGCAGTAATAATCGGGATACCCTTAGGATTATTCTGTGGTTCCATTAGCGAAGAGAAGCAAGCGTAATCCCCCTTCGCAAGAGACCCCTTCGGGTCCGGGCACACTTTGTCCAACGTGTATTTTGTTACGTCTTGTTGCAGACTTTTGAGCGTATTTTTACCGACATTTTGAAGATATTGCGGATAGTTCTTAATCGTATTCAGAGATGAATTCAGGTTGCCGGAAACGCCTTCCGAGGCTGCAGAATAGTTTCCTCCTGAACCCTTACCGCTAAACATTTTCGGAAAAAAGTCATTTAAAATCACGCCCTCAGCCTTCTTAGCTGATTGCGTATAAATAAACTTTCTCCAGTTTTCGATAATCAAAGATCCTTTTCCCGAAGATCCGTTTACCAGGCGAAGAACCCGTTGGTTAATTGTTTGGATAGCCGCATTTTTAACGGCACTCAGTATAATGCCCCGGATTTTCTCGGATATTCTCTGCAAGTTGTAAAGCATGAGGTTTGCCTGAATAGACTCCCCCCAATAACCAGCTTGCACCGCAGGAGCAACGGAAAAAACCCCAAAAAAAACAAAAATGAAGCAAAAAACAGGGATTCGAAGTCGTCGAATTGTGTTTTGTATTCTTTTCACAAAAGAAAACTAGAACTTTCCAACAACCTTTGAGCAATATCACCCCTTATCCCCTCTAGCTATAGATGCGAGGTATTTCAGCTACAAATGCATCACAGATCCGTTGGTATTTCTTCAATTCCAACCGCCTTTAACGACGAATCAACCTCTTTCACAAAACCAAGAAGAGTAGCAAGAAAACCCTGCATCCTTGATAGCACAACGACATTTGCAAGCGGATCAACATCAAAAGATTTTATCTCCGAAGGAAATTCAGCTGCATAAAGGAAAAGTTGTATCGCTCTCACATGCGCATCAAGCATATTCTCCGGCACTTGCATTTCCTTCAGCTCTGAAAGAGCTTCATTTCCTTCCTTAATAAGATCATTGAGATATTTCGGATTGCCACTCTCAATGGACGTCATCACTCCATTCATGAGTGTTTCCGATAAATTTTCAACATCTTTCTGGTCCGAGATGGGAACCGAGGCATGACTCGCAATCACATAAGAAACTTTCGCAACATATTCGAGCGTATCCTGTTTAATCTTTTCCTCTCGATCTTCTTTTGAAAGCTTATCATATTTTTGCTTTTTTACCCTGATATCATCAATATTTACTTCAGGAAGACTATCCGAGCCAGTATCTTGAGAATCAAGCAGTTTAGAAAGTTGAGCCTGAACAGACTCAACAGAAGTGGAAATTTCGTCACCTCCATCTTCTGAAGACTGCTTAAGAAGATTTGCGATTTCCTCAGAAACTTGGCTCGTGAGATTCGTATCATCTATACCACCAACACCATTCCCCAAATCTTCATCTCCCGATCGAGTATCAGCATTTCCTTGGGAAAGATTCGCCTTCTTGCTAATCATTTGCTCTATTGCCACTTCTTCCGTCGAAACAACTCTATCTCCAGGCGCTGATTTTCTTGGATCATAACCACTCCTTACTTCAGCACCATCACTATACCCATCGCCATCAGTATCAGAATTCCGTGGATCTGTCCCATATAAAGCCTCTTCATCATCTGTAAGACCATCCTGGTCAGCATCATGAAAAATATTTTTTCCAGAAAAATCCTCCGAAGCAACAGAGAGCCAAGCTACTCCAGAAAAAAGCAGCGAAACAAAAACAAACAGCGAGATGCGAAAAAAGGAAAGATTAATTTGAAGAGAAAGCACGCTTCGCATAACCAAAAAACTAAAACTCTGTTGAGAAATTATACCACACTTTGCAAGTATAAAAAGAATCACACGCTGTCAATAGAATTCCCCCCAAAGGAAGATGTGAAACAAAAAGAATCAATCACTTCCAAAAAAAATATCAAGGTCTCAATAGAGCCAAAACGCCCAATGAAAAATTAGGATACTTTTTCATTTTTAGGGCAGATTCTTTGGAAAACAAATACAAGAAACAATGGGAATCCACGCAGAAAAAAGTGAAGGGTCATTGTTACGTCAAAGAATATTCGCTCTCAGAAATGATCCCAACATTCCACATGAAACATACTCCATCAGATGCAGAGTGTTCCACGTGGAACACTCTGCGGACTGCCACCTGCAATAAAAATAGCTTTTCGGAGCAATTCTCATTGGGATAAATGCTTTAAACAAAGGGGGCTGGCCATACCTCCGGAAAGACAAGGTGTGATGGTGTTTTTGATTTGTTCCGTGTGGAACAATGAAAGTTCTATCCCAAAAGAAGAAAATATTTCATCCGAAGAAAAACGCACTCTTCAATTCCTGAGAAAGAGCTTTCAGGAGGAACAGCACTCATCATGTTCCACATGAAACATACTCCATCAGATGCAGAGTGTTCCACGTGGAACACTCTGC
>CAZETL010000029.1:0-12034 GCA_964515255.1 uncultured Bdellovibrionales bacterium
CCTGGTCCCCTTCCATGCCGCCAAGCCGCTTCGCCCATTCAAATGTGCCATCGGACGAAAATACGCTTACAAAAGCATCCTTGGATCCGTACCCGCTTTCACTTTCCTCCGCATCTCCCGTGTCTCCATCGCCATTAAAATCAGCATCTCCATCCACAATACCCGCAACAATAACTCGATTCACTGAGTCAGTCGCAACGAAGAGTCGCTGATTCGAACCGCCGGACCTGACAACGCGCTTCGCCCATTCGAATGTGCCGTCGGAAGAAAACACGCTTACCGCTGCATCCTGACCAGCTTCCGGCGCCGATCCATTCTCGGCACCCCCATCCGTACTATCCCCATCTCCATTCAGATCAGCATTGTCGATCACTGAACTCGTGACAATTCTCCGGTCATTCCGGTCAATGGCGACAGCCCCTGCGGTATCGTAGTAAATACCCCCGATGCGTTTCCCTGAAGAAAGATAGGAAATCTCCACTCCGAGTTCCCTCTCGGCACCGCACGACGCATCGCTCCCGCCCGTCGTACTGAGGCATGTCCAAGATGAAGAAGTTCCAACATTCGGAAACGATGGCTCCGGCGAGACAGATCCAACTGAACAAAATGAACCAGCAAAGCCTGTTTCGGAAGAAGCATAAGCCCTCGCCGCGTCTCCGCATGCCCCATCGAAGCTTGCTGAAAAAGCAGTAAGGAAAGCGCCATTGTCTCCCGCGCTCGAATGCACATCACCACTGCCGTCGGGATCGAAGTCGACGGTTCCGGTAAAAGTTCCCGCGACATACGTGTTGTCGGAAGAATCTATGACGAGAGCGTTGGCAGAGTCAGCGCCTATATCGCCTATCGTTTTCGTCCACTGATACGTTCCCGAAGAATCGTATCCGCTCAGGAAAGCATCAGAATCTCCCGCGCTCATGCGCGTGTCGCCGCCACCATAGAGATCAAAGTCAACCGTTCCGTTAAAATAGCCTGCAATATACACATTGTCTGAGGAATCTATGGCGATGGAACGAACCATGTCGGCACCAGCACCGCCGACGGTTTTCGTCCACTGATACGTTCCCGAAGAATCGTATCCGCTCAGGAAAGCATCAGAATCTCCCGCGCTTACATACGAGTCAGTGCCGCCGCTCGGATCAAAGTCAACCGTTCCGTTGAAATAGCCCGCAATATACACGTTGTCTGAGGAATCTATGGCGATAGAGTTAACAGATTCTGTCCCCATATCCTCCGAACCTGCGGTTTTCGTCCATTGGTAGGTTCCCGAAGAATTGTATTTGCTGAGAAAAAGATCATAGTCCCCCGATGACGAGTAAGTATCAACGCCTCCACTCGGGTCAAAATCATTGGTTCCGTTGAAATATCCTGCAATATAGATATTGTTGGAAGAGTCGATGGCAATAGAATTCGAAGTGACCTCGCTTCCAGGACCACTTCCCTCTACCAATTTCGTCCACTCATAATTTCCCGAGACATCGTACTTGCTGAGAAACGATTCGTAATCCCCTGTAGCCATCTGAACGTCAGACCCGATGCCGGGATCAAAATCCGCACTCCCGCTAATACCGCCTATCATGTAGATATTGTGAGACGCGTCGAAAGCAACTGCAGTGGCGTAGATGGTGCCACCGCCATCTATCGTCTTTGTCCATTGGTAAGTCCCTAGGGAGCTATATTTGCTCAGAAAAAGATCTGAGGTTGTTGCCGCATGAATGTCGACCCCTCCATCCGGATCGAAGTCGATCGAACCCGCAGTAAAACTTCCTGCAATATAGACATTGTCAAATGAGTCTACCGAGATCGCATTAAAACCAATAATTGTTCCAATGCTGTCCAATGTTTTCGTCCACTGATAGTCTCCATCAGCATTAAACTTGCTCAAGAAAAAACTATAGTCTCCGGAACTCGTTCGAATATCGGTGCCAATACCGGGATCAAAGTCAATTGTCTCGAGAAAATACCCCGCTGTATAAACATTTCCGGAGGAATCAGTAGCCGTAGAAGTAGAAAAAATATAGTCGCCAGGATTACTGCCGACCGCAGCTCTTGTCCACTCATATGTAGCCTCCGAAGCAGAGGCCAGAGCAGGAAAAATAGCGAGAGAAAAAAGAAAAAAGAAAAAAAATTTCCGCACAAAACAAAGAGTATGTTTAATGCGTTTATTGTACCACAGTGGCTTCAATATTCTCATTTGTGTCAAGAATAGCAGCCATACAATGTATGTTTACACGCTAAGGTGTATCGAAAACAAGACTGCCCCGGTTTCCCGGGGCAGTCTTGAATCATTCAACAATCGCAACTTTCCTGCCTTGATCACATCATGCCGCCCATGCCTCCCATTCCCGGCATACCGCCTGGCATCTCATGTTTCTCCTCGGGAAGCTCGACGACGGCTGCCTCGGTCGTAAGAAGAAGCGCGGCAACCGACACCGCATTTTCAAGCGCGGTCCGCGTCACCTTCAACGGATCGATGATGCCAGCCTTGATCATATCCGCCTCGTACGAATTCGAAGCGGCATTATAACCGAAGTTTGAACCTTTCTCGCGAGTCACCTCAGAAAGCACGACCGCCGGATCCTGTTCGCCCGCATTTCGGACAATCTGCCGGAGCGGCTCATTGAGAGCGCGAAGAAGCGTTTCATATCCGGCTCGGAATTCATGGCTTTCGAAATCCCGCTTCTTGATTTGATCCGAAAGAGACGCAACTGCCTTCGCGAGAGCCGTGCCGCCTCCTGCGACAATACCTTCTTCAACGGCCGCTTTCGTCGCAGCAAGCGCATCCTCCATCTTGTGCTTCATGTAGGTAAGCTCCGTTTCTGTCGCCGCGCCGACTTTCACTACGGCAACGCCGCCCGCGAGCTTCGCCATCCGCTTCTTCAGTTTCTCGCGGTCGTATTCGCTCTTCGATTCGTCAATCAGCGCCTTCAGCTGCGCGACGCGCGCATCGATATCTTTTTTCTTCCCCTTGCCGCCGACAATTGTCGTATCATCTTTCGTGGCGATTACCTTCTGCGCGTACCCGAGCATCGAGACATCCACCGTTTCAAGCTTCATGCCCTTGTCCTTGGTCACAACCTGTCCGCCCGTGAGAATCGCTATATCCTCGAGCATCGCCTTCCGGCTATCCCCAAACTCCGGAGCCTTCACCGCAAGAACATTCAGAGTACCGCGAATCTTGTTGACCACGAGCATTGCAAGCGCCTCGCCCTCGACTTCCTCCGCGATAATCACCAGCTCTTTCTTGCCGCCCTGGGCCACCTTCTCAAGCAGCGGAAGGATTTCATTGATCGATGAGATCTTCACGTCCGTCAGGAGAATGGAAGCGTCTTTGATTTCCGAACTCTGAGATTCGATATTCGTCACCATGTACGGAGAGACATAGCCGCGATCGAAGCTCATGCCCTCAACCACTTCCTTGGAGAATCCGAATGTCTGCGACTCCTCGATCGTCACAACGCCGTCTTTCCCCACTTCGTCCATCACATCGGCGATCATAGCGCCCATTTCGCGCGACTCAGCGGAAATGGTCGCCACTTGAGCCATCTCTTCCTTCGAAGAGATCTTCTTCGAGTTCTTGCGAAGGATGGCGACCACTTCGTTCTTTGCCGCCTCCATACCGCGCCGAATGCCGATCGGATTGATGCCGGTTTCGACAAATTTCAGCCCTTCGCGGACAATCGACTGCGTGATAAGCGTCGCCGTCGTCGTCCCGTCGCCCGCCGCATCGTTCGTCTTGTCCGCGACTTGCTTCACGAGCGAAGCGCCGAGATTCTCGAATTTATCCTTCAACTCTATTTCCTTTGCGATCGAAACGCCGTCATTCGTTACAGTCGGCGCACCGAAACCCTTATCAAGAATCACATTCCGCCCCTTCGGTCCGAGCGTTACCTTTACGGTATCGGCAACGTGATCGAGTCCCGCTTTCACCCGTCGTCGCACATCTTCACTGTACGCGATTTGCTTTGCCATAGTTGCGCGTTTTAATGATTACGTTTTAGCACTCAAAGTATTCGACTGCTAAGAGTGATTGTAAGAAAAGAAAAACCGAGTGTCAAGACCCCACTCTTCCTGCTACCGCCACAGAGAGAACAAAAAAGGAGCTATTCCATTGCTGGAACAACCCCTTCAAAACAAGAGTTCCTCATTCAGTTGCGGGAACTATTCAACAGTCGCCGATCCAAGTGCAGATCTTCACCATCTTGATGACATTGACATTGGAATCGCAGGCAACCACCTCCATCTGGACCCTGTAGCCATTCCTCGCCGCCATCTTGAGCGAATCGTAAACCGCATCGTAGTTGGCATTGGTCACCTTGAGACGATAGACTGGCGAGCCACAGAGGCCGTTTACCCAGACGCTATTATCCTGGTTCAAGAGATACCAGGTGATATCGGCATTTTCTTCCACCCACCAGTTCCGAGGATAGCCCGCGTAGGAAGTAGCCGAGGCTGAGAAGGAAGCCGTCAGCATAGCGGTGGCGACGAGAGATACGAGGGCGCGTTTCAGATTCATGGTTCAGTTTCCTCTCGGTTCAATCATTGGCAGTGTCGCGCCAAAATTTGGCGCGTTCTTTGGCGGTTCGACCAGCAATGAGGTTTGACGTACCTTCAGCGCTCGCCGTTGTGCCGTCGCAAAATGCAAAGTCGGATTTCTTGACCGCGGGATCGATCGGTTCAGGAAACCCGGAGCCGATTTTTGCCGTGTAGCCAGGAAGATCATCAGTAATGCCGTCGCAGTACGACGACCCAACCGGATGCCTGACGCAGGTCTGGTAGTCAAAGTAGTAACGATTCGGCGCACTATCGCAACTCGAATCACTGTTACTCTTGTGTTTCCAGCAGAAGGTGCCGTCGTGAGCGCCGCTTGGCTTGTACGCGCTCTTGTCGAGACCCGCCACGCACGTGACATTGGTATCGTCCTTATCGCGACCCTTCTCCTCAAAGTGAAGAAAGGCGGTCGGCCACTTTCCCCGACCCGGGTAGATCTTGCGGTAACGGTACTTGTGGTCGGGACCGCAACGCTCACAATCCGCCCAGTTGTACTCCATGATGCCAATCGCATCAAGCTTGCCGCTCATCTTGTTGATGAAGAGATGCTGGACATAGGCGACATGACCTGTATCGGGAATACTCTTTTCGTCCCAATACGCCACGCTGCCGACGGCAGGGTACTGATCCTTGCGGATGCCTGCCTTGATCGCGCCGCTACTCCACTCAAAAGCGTAGCCGAAGCGGATTTTGCTACTGCCCCACGTATTGTCGAACAACTCACTGTCCTGATTGCCGGGATCAATACGAACATTGTTTATACGGAGGCGATAGGCAACGTAGGAGGTGCAGTTGCAACCGGCAAAGCCCCAAGCATCCGTCTCATTGTAGTGACTAGGACAAGTTCCTGGAACCTCATTAGCCCCTTCATATCCAGCATCCACCTCAGCAAATGCTGCGGAGTTCGCAAGAATCAGAAAAAGAAACAAAGCGTACTTTTTCAAAGAACCACTTTTCATTTCACAATCCTCCAAGTCAGAAACCAAAAGAACTTCCCCCTGAAAGACCTTCGAAACTCAAAGGCCTTTTCCAAAGAAGTTCCCGTTCAACTTCAATATTGGAGCGTTGAAGCGATTTCAGCGAATTCTGCCAATATTTGCTGGTCATCTTCGCGAGTGAAATCAAGTTCGACGGGATACTGAGCGTTCGGAACATTCTGGCGCAGCATGACGAAAAGCAGGTTTGAAGTGGATTTGAGAGGAAGGGAACAGGCTTCCGCAGTCTTCACCGGACATGAACTTATGTATGCGTAATCAACGCGATCGCTGCCAGTCACGACAGAAGAAGTAATGATAAAATGCGGTTTGTCATGAATTTGTATTTCCGCGTACGCCTTCAAGCTTCCATTGGCGTATGCTCCTTCTGCGGAGAGAAAATTCGTCTCTTTTTCCTCAAATCCAATGACATACGACCGACCATTGATTGTTTTGAACAACCCTCCGCTGACACCTCCGTCCTGGTAATCATTCCTTTTTGCCGTCCATCCGTCTCCATACCTTACCCTTACTCCTCTTTGAAGTTCGAGGGTATTTTTGAAATCTTTTACTCTCGAATAATTCGGACGGATCGGGTACTCGGGAGAAATACCAACCGTCTCGTCAGGAGCAATGCGAGGTTCTGAAGGAGAATTTGGATCAACATTTACAGAAGTTTCCAACTCTTTTTTCTGAAAGAAGAACCAAGCCGCGACAAAAAGAATCCCAAGGATCAAAAATGCCGGAAGAAGAAATCTTATGCTTTTCACCATAAGCATAACCGAGTGAATGTAACGCATCGAGCGGAACGAGAGTCTCTTAGCAAGTAACGCCATTTATACCAGTTCTAGTTTATGGTGTCAAGACTTTTCGGCTCCCTTAAGGGAACTTCTCCGGGGGAAAATTCTAGTCTCTCCGCTAATAAAAGAGGCGGCAAGTCCATTGCGCGCCTCATAAAAACAAAGAAGCAACTTCTTTCTTCTCATCCGTCCGCGGAGGAAACGGAAAGAATCCCCAAGTAACCCGTCTCAAGGCACAAGAATGGCGACTCCTCCTGATTAAGATCTCCAGACAGAATGTTCCCCGCGAATCGAAGTATGTCGAGGCTCTTCTCCTGAAACGCTTTGAGATCGAGCTGTGGACCGATAAAAGACGGGCAAATAACTCCGTGCCAGCCGTTCCACACTCGGGCAATCAGCTCATCGCCGACGTTCCGCAGGAAATGTTCGCACGCGCGCTCATCTCTAAAGAGGCATGGGATTGGGATAACCGTTCTGCACGCGCCGCACGCGGAAAATTCGCGCATACCGAGAACGAAAGCCGCTACCGTCTCCATGCCATTTTGAACGATAATCTCGATCAAGGATCCTCTTCGGAAATGCTCATGCCCCGCGGTTCGAGGGCACTCCGGGTTTGGACATTGAATCTCGAACGACTCAATAGCGTGTAAAAGTACTGCATTCCTCGCATCTGCTGCCATTTTCCCCTCCAAGCCAACTACATTCTTCAACAAGAAACGCCCTATTCCAAAGAGACTCATTCAGCCAATCTCTTCGGGCCGAAACGACTCCGCGCGAATTGCTTCGCCGTTGCTCCACCCCGACGCCAGTGAAAAATCCCTCCCGAGCAAATCCCGGTGAAAAGTAATCAAGAGAGAACCATCCGGCAGGAAAAACTTGATAGGGAGCGTTATTTCCCCGGAATCAATCAATGCCTCCAGCTCAGCGAAAGAACGAACGGCAAACTTCGACATGGCAAATACCTCCAGAGACTGAACATCTGAGTTACACCCGAAACACCAGCACATCGCCGTCCTGGACGATATACTCTTTCCCTTCAAGACGCAAGATGCCCTTCTCGCGCGCGGCGCTCCAACTTCCCGTCGAAAGAAGCTCTTCGCACCCGACTACTTCCGCACGAATGAATCGGTCCTTGAAATCCGTGTGGATCGCAGCGCCAGCTTCCGGAGCGGTAGAATCGCGGCGAATTGTCCATCCCCTCGTTTCCGTTTCGCCCGTCGTAAAGAAGGTTATGAGTCCCAAGAGCGAATATGTCTCGCGGATAAGTTCGCCGATCCGCGATGAAAGCCCCATTTCCGCCTGCTCCTCGGCGCTCATCGCGGCAAGCTCCTCCTCGAGCTTTATGTCGAGCCGCACATGCGGACGCGCGGCAAGTTCCGGAGGAATCGACGCTTCCGGATCCGACATATTGTAGACGAAGAGAAACGGTTTCGCCGTAAGCAACTGGAGCTCGCGGAAAACGCGCCTGGAATCCTCGGTTTCGGAAATTCCCGCTTCGCGCGCCAGCTTCCCGGCTTGAAGCGCCGCCTCGACCGTTTCAAGTATCGGCATCTCGGCAAGCGCATCCTTTTTTCCTGCCCGCGCCTCTTTCACGGTTTTCAACTTCCGCTTCTCGATCGTTTCCAGGTCCGCCAAAATAAGCTCGGTATGGATAATATCGATATCTTCGACTGGCGCTACGCGGTCATGGACATGGATAATGTTCGGATTCTCAAAAAGCCGGACGACTTCGACAATCGCGTCCGCCTCGCGAATATTCGCAAGGAACTTATTCCCGAGCCCCTCACCCTTCGACGCCCCGGCGACAAGGCCTGCAATGTCGACAAATTCGACGACCGGAGGAATAACCTTCGCCGATTTCGACATTGCGGCAAGTTTCCCAAGTCGCGCATCCGGCACCGGGACGACGCCGACATTCGGTTCGATCGTGCAGAACGGATAATTATTGATATCGACCGCCTTTCCGGAAAGCGCTTTGAAAAGCGTTGATTTCCCAACATTCGGCAGTCCGACAATACCAGCTTTGAGTGGCATAGATTTTTGAATAGTTCTCGATTAAAACAAATCGCTCCCCTTCCAAAGAGGAATACCGTTTTCTTTCAAGTAACTCATAAACTCCCGTCCTCGGGACGAAATCTTATACAGACGCTTCCGCTCGTTATGGATCAAAAAATCATTTTTTGTGAGAAATGAAACATACTCATTAAAAGGATAAAATGTTCCCTCGCTCTTCCATATTGTTCCGAAATAAGTGTTTTGAACGAAGCTCTCATTGACCTCGCCGTTGGAATTCGAATAGGCGGCATTCAGAATAGCAAGCTGGCTTGTGAATATGAGGCGATACATTTTCTCAAAAAAATAGGATCTCTCAAGAGGATCCGAGAATTTTTCAAATTTCTCTTTCGCTTCTTCCGCGTTCTCCTGTTTCCTGCGAACTTTTTTCGCTTCTTCTTTCCGTCCAGGCACTTCAAGTTCTTTATCCCCAGCCTTCAGACGGAATCCTTTCTCAAGAAGACCTCTTATTTCCACATCAAATCTGATAAGAAAAAGAATGGCGATAGCTGGCCACGCAAGTGAATCAAAAAGCCCAGTGATGGAATCCAAGAAGTTCTCCATAATGTCGAAAAACAAGACATTGAAATGCGAAGCTGGAAGTATCTTGACGCTCTCTTTGACACCTGTCAATGTGAAAACGGCGCAAAAATGCATAACCCAATAGAGCTGAACCGCTATGAATCCATCCATCTTCAAGGCATACGATATCCGGGGCATCTACGGGAAAGACTTCGATGAAGTTGATACAGAAAAAATCGCCCGCGCTACCGTCGAAGTGCTCCAGTTGAAGACCATCGCTCTCGGGCGCGACGCACGATCTTCAAGTCCAACTCTCTCCGATGCCTTTACGAAGGGGGCTCGGGCGGCCGGAGCAAACGTGATCAACCTCGGGCTCCTCACGACGCCCATGGTATATTTCGCCTCATGGCACCTCGATGTCGATGCCGCCATTTCAATCACTGCCTCGCACAACCCGCCGGAATACAACGGATTGAAAATCGCCGTCAGAGGCGCGCTCCCCGTCGGCGAAAAGACCGGCCTCGCCGACATACGAGACCTGACGGTGGCAGGGACATTCAAAGAAAGCGAAACAGCCGGATCTCTTTCAACGGGCGATATCAAGCAAGACTACTACCGCCACTTCTCTTCATGCGCGAGATTCGGCTCGGGAAAATTCAAGATCGTCGTCGATTGCGCAAATGCCATGGGAGTTCTCGAGCTTCCCATACTCAGAATGTTCCCGGAGAATATCGAACTCGTCACAATGTACGACGACTTGGATCACCCATTCTCCGCTCACGAGGCAAACCCGCTCAAACTCGAAACGCTCGACGAACTCCGAGAGCGAGTCGTCGCCGAAAAAGCGGATCTCGGCATCTCATTTGACGGCGACGCCGACCGAGTCGGTTTCGTAGATGAAACGGGAGAAATCATCCCCATGGACCACATGACCGGCATCATCGCGCGCGAAGTGTTGAAATCCCATCCGGGCGCGACCATCCTCTATGACCTCCGGTCTTCAAAAGCTGTCCCGGAAATCATCAGAGAGTCAGGCGGCGTCGCCAAAGAATGTTCAGTCGGGCACGCGAACATCAAGCGGCAGATGCGGGACGTCCAAGCGGTGTTTGCCGGAGAACTTTCAGGGCATTACTACTTCAAAGAGAATTCCTTCGCCGAAGCGGGATCACTCGCCGCGTTGATGATTCTTTCCGTAATGGCGGAAACCGGGCAATCAGCCTCCGTTCTCGCGCGAGACCTGAAACGATATGCGCATTCCGGAGAGATAAACAGCGAAGTGGACGGTAAGGATGCCGTTATGAGAAAACTCGAAGAAATCTATTCCGACGGGAACGTTTCCCATCTCGACGGCGTGAAGATCGACTTCCCTACCTGGTGGTTCAACGTCCGCCCTTCGAATACCGAACCACTCCTCCGCCTCAATCTCGAAGCTGATACGCCGGAGCTCATGGAACAGAAACGGGATGAAGTGCTTGCGGTTATACGGGCAAAATGATGCTATGTCCAAGGAGTTCTCCCACCCGGCAATGAACCTGCAAGAGAAAAAGCCCATCGTCTTCACGGCACTCTCAAAAAAGTACTTTTACATGCGGATGCTTATCGTAAAATACGTCCTCCAAAATAATTGCGTCCCAATCAACCCGTTCATGTCTTTTGATTATTATCTTGTGGATACCGTTGGGAGAGACGTCGTCCGAAATGCCAACAATAATCTCTTAGCGATCGCGGATGAACTCTGGGTCTTCGGTTCGATAAGCAATGGCGTCATGGCAGAAATACGACAAGCGCAAAACATGAAAAAGCCGACTCGTTTTTTCGCAATAGAAAACGATCAAGATATTTCAGAGACTCAAAACAACGAACTTCTCTTCGAAGATGGAATGGAGAACTTCAGAGAAGAGTTGGCAAATCTATGATCCAAAAAGTTCTTCTTGCCTCTCCGCGCGGATTCTGCGCAGGAGTGGCGCGCGCCGTGAGAACCGTTGAGGATACGCTCGATATTTTCGGTGCGCCGGTCTACATCAAGCACGAAATCGTACACAACAAGACGGTCGTGAAAGATTTGGAAGACCGCGGAGCAATCACGGTGGAGAACACTGAATTGATCCCCGAGAATGCTGTCGTCGTCTTCTCTGCGCATGGTTCCCCGCCCGAAGATTTCGAAATCGCAAAAAGAAAAAGCTGCACCGTCATCGATGCGACGTGTCCGCTCGTCAGCAAGGTTCATCTCGAAATCCTCCGCTTTCTCAAAGAGGGATATTCCGTCGTCTATATCGGCCACAAGGGACATCCAGAGGGAATCGGCGTCACCGGAGAAGCGAGACATTCATTCGGTGTCGACATTCCCATCGTCGAAACCGAGGAAGACATCGAGCAACTTTCCCTCTCGCGCGATAAGAAGATCGCCTGCCTCACGCAGACGACGCTCAGCATAACGGAAACCGAGTCCCTTATCGAAAAACTTCGGGAGAAATTCCCGGATATCGTCCTGCCGCCGGGAAAAGACATTTGTTATGCGACCACCAATCGCCAGGCCGCCGTCCGGACGCTCGCCAAAAGCTCCGATATCGTCCTCATTATCGGCTCGAAGAACTCGTCCAATTCGACGCGGCTTGCTGAAACAGCGCAGAGCGAAGGCGTCCGGTCTTTTCTTATCGACGGCAAGCGCGACATTGACCCGCAATGGTTCGAGGAGGCAAAAACCGTCGGCATAAGCGCCGGCGCAAGTGCGCCAGAATCGAAAGTCGAAGAGGTTGTGGAATATTTCCGGTCGCGCGGCGCAATCGTCGAAGAGCTCTCCGTTACGAGAGAATCCGCCGTTTTCCCCGAGCCAGCAAGTCTTGCGTCGATAAAGAGAAGGAAGAGCCTCCTATGAAGACCAGCGCAAAGAAATTCGTCATCCTCAAAATCGGCGGGAGCGTCATCACATACAAAAGCCGGAAAAACGTATTCCTCCGAAGGAAAGTCGTTGCGACCATAGCGCAAGAATTACAAGACACTGTTTCAAAACGCAGAGATATCCAAGTCATGCTCATCCACGGCGCGGGTGCAGGCGGACACCAGCTCGCAAAGGAATATCGTCTCACGGAAAGCTTCAGCAAGGATTCCCATTGGCGCGGCGCTTTCCTCAGCCGGAAA
>CAZETL010000030.1:0-11664 GCA_964515255.1 uncultured Bdellovibrionales bacterium
GCCTGCGGTCCCGGCACGAAAGATTGTCGGAAGTTTTGGGAAGAGGTGGCACCATAGAATTCACGGCTTCTTTCTGATGGATAAAAACAGGCTTTTGAGAAAAGAAGCCTGTTTTTCTTGGAAAAGCTCGTCATGTATACTAGGGGAAGAGATTAAACACTTTCAGAGTCTTATGTCGACAGTGACTGGTATTATTGGGAGAGAAATTCTTGATTCTCGGGGGAATCCGACGGTTGAAGTAATGGTTTCGTTGGAGAGCGGAATATGTGCGACTGCAGGGGTTCCCTCTGGAGCATCGACGGGATCGCTTGAAGCTGTTGAGTTGCGTGATGGAGATGAACGAAGATTTGGAGGAAAGGGGGTGTTGAAAGCGGTGGAGCATGTAAATGGAGAACTTCGGAGTCGAATTGTCGGAATGGATCCATCGAAGCAATCCGAAATAGACGCCGCGATGTGCGAATTGGATGGGACGAAGAATAAGTCGCGACTTGGGGCAAACGCTATTCTCGGCGTTTCTCTTGCGGTTGCGAGGGCCGCTTCGATGGATGCTCATATTCCGTTGTACCGCTATATCCGAAGACTCCTCCGCGAAGATGCTCCGGAAGTTGGGGAAGTGTTTCCTATTCCCATGTTCAATGTCTTGAATGGCGGAGCCCATAGCGATTCCGGCCTTTCAGTTCAGGAGTTCAAACTGTTTCCTCGCGGAATAGAAGGTTATGCGAGTCGCCTGAGAGCGGGGAGTGAGATCTTTTACGCTCTCAAAAGCATTCTTGCAAAGGGCGGTTACTCGACGGGCGTTGGTGATGAGGGCGGGTTCGCTCCGCATCTTGAGAATCATTCGCAAGCGTTTGAGATGCTTGTACAAGCAGTTGAGAAAGCCGGGTATTCTGCTGGGCGAGACATTTTTCTTGGTATTGACGCGGCGGCAAATTCTTTTTTCGTGGAAGCTGAGAATATGTATTTGCTGGAACCGGAGCATGTGCGTCTCACGCGGGATCAGCTGCTGAATGTCTACGCGGAATGGATCGGAAAATACCCCCTTGTTTCTATCGAAGACGCGCTTCACGAATCGGACTGGGAAGGCTGGACGCTTCACGAGGATCGATTTGGAAAAGGGCAATCTATACAACTTATAGGGGATGACCTCTTGGTGACGAACGCGGATCGGCTCAGAGTCGCTATCGAAAAGAAAGCTTGCAACGCTGTTCTCATAAAGCCGAATCAGATCGGAACGCTTTCTGAGACGCTTGAGACGATGGAGCTTGCTCGCGGAGCTGGTATGAAGAGAATCGTATCTCATCGGTCCGGTGAGACCTGCGACGATTTCATCGCTGATCTCGCGGTTGGAGCTGGAGCGGAATGTATCAAGACGGGATCTCTCTCGCGTGGGGAACGTCTCTCAAAATACAATCGACTCCTTGCGATAGCGGAAGAATTGGGGAAATAGAAACCCCCTTCGACAGAATTTTGAAGGGGGCTGGCACGCTAGCTCTCTTTCATGAGAAGAGTATTTCAATGACGGCAATTCCCATGATTCCAAATCCAGAAATGGCTGCTGACTTACCAAGAGCCGTCTGGTGATTTGGGAGAGGAATAAAGTACTTTATGATCGCCGCGAGTCCTGCGAAGAAAATGATCCAGGGATATTTCTGTAGAAATATCAGAAAGAATCCGGCGATTTGGAGTGTCCCGCAGGTGACACTGAGGAGACTGAGCAGGAAGAGGGCGGTGGAGTTGCATTTATCGCTCTGTTTCAGTTTCATCTTACTTCCTCTTGGTTTCTCGGAAAGGTGGAGTGGAAAGAGAAATGGGAAGGTACCGATTTTTCTATCAAGGAGTATAATCGACTTATGAAAGACACGTCAAAAATTCTTTGCATCGGTTCCGTGGCGAAGGACATATTCTTTCCGACAGCGGAAGGAATATTTGTGGATACGCCGGAAGATCTGACGGCGCAGCGGAAGGTTATGTTTGAAGTGGGCGCGAAATATCAGATCGAAGATCGGTTCGAGGCGCTCGGCGGGGTTGCCGCGAACATGTCGGTCGGCCTTTCGCGGCTTGGCGCTCAAGTATCTTGTATCGGAGTAATCGGAGACGATGAGATCGGTTCGTGGATACGAAGTTCTCTTGCGAAGGAAAATGTAAATACGGATTCGCTCATTGTGCTTCAAGATGCAAAAAGCGATCTCTCGTCCATTATTGTCTTCTCGGAGCAAAGTGATCGGACCATCTTCTACAATCGGGATTCCGCCGAGCGACTGGTTCTTTCTCCGGATTACCACTTCCCTGAATCGGATTGGATAGTGGTAAGCGCTCTTAACGGGGCATGGAAGGAAAACTTTCGAGAGATACTTCGGCATGTTCGTGATCGCGGCGTAAAGTTCGCTCTGAATCCTGGGCAGCGAAACATAAAGGATGATCCGGATCTGCTCATTGAAGCCGCGTCTTTTTCTGATGTGCTGATTCTCAATAAAGATGAAGCGATAGAGCTTGTTCTTCACGCAAAACCGGGGATCGCTTCAGAGGGTATAAACAACGAACAAATGCTACTTCACTCTCTGTTTGAAATGGGAGCAAAAAAAATCGCTTTGACCGATGGCGTGCGCGGCGCGTGGGGTTTTGACGGCGCGGAATCGCTCCATGTTGAACCTGTTTTTCCGGAGCATGGAATTGAGACGACCGGAGCTGGAGATGCTTTCGGAAGCGCTTTTCTTGCGGCGACGGCGGTTGGCTATTCTCTCGGAGATGCGTTGCGATGGGGTGCGGCGAATGGAGAAAGTGTTGCACAACATTTCGGAGCAATTGAGGGACTATTACGGAAGGACTCTATTCAGTCGAAATTGAGCCGGGTTTCTTTGGGGTTCGCATGATAAATGTCCGAGATGTGGTATACTGTTGGTATTGCGAAGCGGAAATTTCCGAAGCTTTGAATAACGCAGGAGGCGAATGCCATCCTTCTCTTGTATGGGGCTGTTTTCGAATATAGTAGGCAGGAGTTCTAATCAGTGTTTTTTGGCACTTGATATTGGAACAGAAATTGTGAAAGCCCTCGTCTTTCGAATTGAGGCGGGGACTCGATGCGTTGTTTCCGGGGTTGGTTGGGTAAGGCAGAAGTCTGGGAATATGCAAAGCGGCGCAGTATCGGATATTGCCGGGGTCATCGAGGCATGTCGCGAAGCGATTTTGCTTGCCGAAGAACAGGCAAAGATAAAGAAAGTGCGAAAGAGCATCGTCGGCATTGCCGGGGAACTCGTGAAAGGAACGACCACTACGGTTCACTATGAGCGCGTGAATCCGGAAGTGAAGATCGGAATTTCCGAGCTCCGTATGATCGTGGAGAAGGTGCAGGAGAAGGCGTACGAGCGCATCAGGAAGCAGCTCGCATGGGAAACGAATCAGGCGGATATCGATGTTCGCCTTATTAATGCCGCTATCGTGGACGTCCGCATAGACGGCTATCGAGTGACGAATCCGGTAAATTTCCAAGGCCGAGATGTTTCCATGAGTGTTTTCAACGCTTATGCGCCTATGATTCATCTTGGTGCGATTGAGAGTATCGCATCCGAACTCGGGCTCGATCTTGTGAATATTGCTGCAGAACCCTATGCGGTTGCGCGATCGGTTGAGGTTGAGGATATGCTCGATTTCAGCGCTATCTTCATTGATATCGGCGGCGGAACAACAGATATTGCCGTGGTAAGGAATGGCGGACTCGAAGGAACGAAGATGTTCGCGCTTGGCGGTCGAGCGTTTACAAAGCGGCTCGCTCAGGAATCCGGTATGAGTTTTGAAGAAGCGGAAAAACTGAAGATTAACTACTCCCTTGGGAAGTTGGGGAAGGATGAGACGGAAGCCCTTCGGGAGTTTTTCCGGGAGGATTGTCGGGTGTGGAAAGGCGGAGTTGAATTGTCTCTTGCTGAATTTTCCGACGCTGACTTGCTCCCAACGAAGATATTCCTCTGTGGCGGCGGATCGGGGCTTCCTGGAATTCGAGAAGCGCTCCTTTCCGAAGAATGGGACTCAAATCTTCCTTTTTCGAAGTCTCCGCAGGTGAGTTTCTTGCAGCCGCGAGATATTGTGCGGATTTCTGACGAGACCGGAGTGCTCTCCAATCCTCAAGATATCACTCCGATGGGTCTTGCAAACCTTGCGCTGCATTTGTCGAATGAAGAAAAGTCGCTTGCGGGAATGTTGCGCCGGGCCATGGATGCGGTGCAGAAGTAGGAGTGCGTGTCCCGGAATTTTTCCTTGCGGAGTGAAAATAAAAATGGAAATCGAAGACCGTATGTCACAGGTTATCTACATTGAACCAGACGAAGAGATCATTTCGGTTATTGGAAAACTCCGAAAAGTTTCTGATCGAGATATTTTCTTTGCGATTCCGAAGAGAGCCGTTTTTTTACAAAGTTTAGTGAATTTGAAGCTTCTCGGCCAGGAAGCGAAAAAATTGAAAAAAGGAATTACTTTGGTAACGTCTGATCCGATGGCGCGCGCTCTTGCGGAGAAAGCCGGAATTCCATTCCGAGAGTCTTTGGAGAGTCGCATGGGGAGGGATATTTCTGATCCGGGAAGCCGTCTTCCTGCGCGATTGCCTCAAGCTGAGCTGGCGGCCCAGAAGTTGCCGTCTCGACACTCTTCAGATGCTTCGATGGGTGGGAAGGTTTCGCTTCGGATGGAATCCGTCGGGTCGTCGAGTTTTTTCGGTTCGAGAGAATCTCGCGAAGAATCCGACCGCTTGGCTCCGCCGTCTCCCATCGGTCAATCAAGGATCTCCGATATTCCTGTTTCCCGACCTACTTCGAGTACTTCGTCAAAGGCAGATCCTGCTTTGCGGACGCTCCCCGTTCGAGACCGAACTCCGAAGCGCCTTACTTTACTGAACTCTTCGCGGGAATCAATTGGATCGTCTTCTGTTCCGAGTCAGTCTCGTCATGCTGAACAAGCCGAAATGCCTCATTCCCAAGATCGGAGTTTCTTGAGTTCTCCTTCGAGCCAGACGGCATCCCCCTTGGAAAGATCTCGCGCTGAGATTTCCGCAAGTAACTCCTTTGAATTTCCAGTCCCTTCTCCAGCGACTCCTCCCGATGCACAGCCTGTTGCGCCAGTGAAGCAGGGAATGGATACGCCGCTCTCGAGATTTTATCAGAGCGAATCGGGGGATGTCGGCCCAAAATCAGCCCCAGCCGCATCATCTTTATCTCGTCACTCTTCGCCGTTTGATCTTCGAGCTCGAAGTATTTTTTCAAAAATATTCTTTGTTTTCATTGCTACCTCAGCGTTGGTAGCGATAAGCGTTGGCATCTTCGTGTTCTTGCCGAAGGCAACAGTGACAATTTTGGTTAGTGCGGAGTCTGATTTCTCTGAGGCCGATGTGACGGCTGATCTTGCACAGCAAGTTGCTTCACCTGAAGGAAAAAGGATACCGCTTCGGCTTATCCAGACGGAAAAAGAGTTGACGTTGTCCTTTCCAAGTACCGGGAAAACATTTTCCGCTGACAAGCGAGCGAGGGGAACAGTAACTCTTTCGAATGCGTTTAGTTCGAGTCCGCAATCTCTCGTGGCAACAACTCGGCTTGAAACTTCCGATGGGAAGATATTTCGCCTCGCAAAAGGAGTTGTTATCCCTGGTGAAACTCAGTCAAATGGAAAGGTTGTCCCTGGAACTGTGACGGTTGAAGTCATCGCCGATGAAGCTGGGGATTCTTATAATATCCAGCCGACGACATTTTCAGTTCCTGGTTTCAAGGGCAGTCCGAAATATGAGAAAATCACGGCTCGTTCGGAACGGAGTTTTTTGGGTGGTGGTGGCGACGGAAGCTCTCTTTCAAGCGTGTCGGTTGACGATGTGGTAAAGGCGAAAGAATCTTCCGAAAAAGGTCTCGCCGATGCTCTGCGTTCGGAAATAAGAAAAGATCTTCGCTCTGGCGAGAAGCTTTTTGATGATGCTATTCAGTGGGAAGTGCTTTCTATGGGAGCATTTCCCGGAACTGGAGCAGTGACTCCGAGTTTCGACTATCGGATCAAAGTTTCTGCTCGCGCACTTGTTGTTTCTGAGGATGATATTCGAATGGTGGCGTCTGGGCTTTTCGACGGAAATAACTCTGACTCCCTCCGTATAGACTACGGGATTCCTCGGCCGGACTTTGCGGCGAAAACAATGACAGTGAAAATGAAAGCGTCTTTGGAAAAGGAAGCGACGCTTGATACAGAAGCTCTGAAGGAGAAAATCCTTGGGAAAAATTTGTCAGAAGTTCAGGGAATCTTTTCCGAATATCCGCGAATCCAGAAAATTGAGGTTGTCTTTTGGCCTGAGTTTATGACGAGTCGGATCCCGGGGCGTTCGTCGAGGGTGGAGATGCTTGTCCGGCAAGCGCCCCGGTAGTTTTCTCGGATATGTTCCAGACGTGCTTTTTGAAATGACCGCTATGCGCATACGAAATTTGAACACAATTTTCTTCTTCCTGATTTTCCTTGCCGCTGGTACCCTGGCATTTTTTGTCGTTCGACCGTTTTTGACAGCGGTACTTGTTGCAGCGGTCCTTGCAACAATTTTTTTCCCGTGGTACAGGTTTTTCTTGAGGACTTTTTCAGGGCATCGCGGATTGAGCAGCGCCCTCGTGCTTTTTCTTGCGGCGCTTCTTGTCATTCTTCCTGTTGTTTTCATCACGGTACTCGTGCTTGGAGAAGCGACGGATATGATTGCCGGGGTTTCCCGTGGAAACTACTCGTTCTCGAATGTAGCGGCGCTTACCCAATCATGGATCTCAAAAATTCCCGTTATTGGAAGCTCTCTTGTCGAGCAGGGGCTTGGTTGGAGAAGTATGCTTGAATCGGTGTTTGGCAATAGCGGCACGGTGCTTTCATTTCTTGAGACGATTTATGGCGGCGCAGCAAGTTTTGTTTTCTGGATCTTTTCTCTTTTCTTTACTTTCTTCTATTTTTTGGTAGATGGGGAACGAATTGCTCGATTCTTGAAACAAGTGAGCCCTCTCTCTGATGGGGAGGACGAAGAATTGATGCGGGACTTTGTTTCCATGAGCCGGGCTATTATGAAGGGATCGCTTGCGGTGGCGGCGGTTCAGGGGATTCTCGGCGGAATCGGGTTTGCGGCAGTCGGACTTTCATCGCCTGCAATGTGGGGTGCCGTTATGGGAATTTTCTCGCTTATTCCGATTATAGGAACGGGGATTATCTGGGTGCCTGCCGGACTCGGATTGCTTCTCGTCGGCGACGTATGGCAAGGAGCTTTTTTGCTTGCGTTCGGGGCTGGCGTTATTTCGACAGTGGACAATATCCTCCGTCCGAAATTGGTCGGCCGAGATACGCAGATTCATCCGCTTCTCGTTTTCTTTTCGACAATTGGCGGAATTTCCTTGTTTGGCATCCCGGGTTTTCTCATCGGTCCCATCATCGTTTCATTCTTTCTTGCTCTTGTCCGGATTTATGGACGGGAGTTCCGGCACGATCTCGATGCCTATAATAGGACCGAAGAATCCCATTAGGTTCCAGAATGCTGTTTTGTATTCAGTGCAAGGGTTCCGGAAGGAGCTTGTAGAGGAAATGACGCCTATTGATTTGACTCGAAGTCTGTCCGGATATGGACCCGCGGGAAATGGCGGTGGTTCTTCTACGAGATGCTCACTCGAATACATCACCGCTGTCGCCAATGGATTTGACCGTGAGATACTCCTTGATGTTGTTCCTTGCCCCAAGCATTGTCTCGGGGCTTTTCTTTTTGACTTTGAAGCTATTTTCAGTTACTCTGCAATGTCCCGCAAAGTGGCGGGATATGCGCTGTTTTTTCTGTTTTTTGAAAATTTCGGAGATATCTCGTGACCCATCCAATCGGTCTTTCGGTAGTTTCGATTTTTCCGCATTCTTTCTTATCGATATTCGGGCTTCGATATGCGGAGTCTATTGCTTGTGAATCGGGATATGACGGGCTCCAGCTTGTGCCGTTTTGGACGTATTTGAGGCAGGATCTTTCCAGGCTTTCGCAAGGCGGTTTCAGGGTCCTCTCCTATGAGGGGAGCTGGAATGGCATGTATTTCGATCACCAAACTTCTTGGGAAAGAGTTGCTAGGATTTTTACCAATGGAGATTTCGGGATTTTGAAGGACGCTCTCATTTTCGGGACAAAGAAGCGCGTAGGGAAGTTGCTCGGGTATTTTGCTGAGTTGTTTCCCGATGCGGTCCAGATCGATATTGATCCGTCCGGCGTCCGCGAAATTTCGCCGCATCACGACATGACTCGAGAAGGATGGCTGAGCTATGAAGGTGGCGTCGTATTTGATACTCACCACGTATTTGAATTTCCGTTCATAGCGTCGGCTGAGAATCCCCAGCAAGCCGCTCGCGAGTTTTTCTCCGAGCTTCTTGCGCGTGGTTCGATCCGTGTGATTCATATCCAGTTCCGCGATCCGGAAAAACTAGAGGAGTTTCTCGGTGAAGATCCGTACGACTTTAGTGAGGATTTGGATGGCCATAGTGATTTATTCGGCGAAGTCGATGCGGCGGATTTGCCGATTGAGGCATACGTTTTGAGTTCCAATCTTCCGGAAGGCATTCCGATTATCGTCGAGATTCATCCGGAGATACTTCCTCTGGGAAGAAAGGACAAAATAGAAAAATTGGCTCTCCTGAGGCGAACCATCGAGTTTTTTCTTGAATGGTAGGAAGTGGTATTGACTGAGTTTATATTTTCGCCCCGAGCACATTGTCTCGGGGCTTTTTCTTTTCCTCTTCCAATTTCTCCGATGCTCCGCTAGGATAAGGGCGTATGAAGGAGCGCATTCGGTCATCGATAAGAGACGCGATAGCCTCTCTCCGCGAAGCGGGGATTCTTTCAATTTCGGAAACGCCGATCATCGAGGCGTCTTTTCCGAAAGACGAATCGTTTGGCGATTACACGTCGAATATCGCCATGATATGCGCAAAACAGGCGAAAAAATCGCCTGGCGAAATTGCAAATCTCTTGAAAGAGCAGCTCTCTCGGGATGATTCAATGAGTCTATTTCGTATCGATACGGTATTGCCCGGATATCTCAACTTTTCCTATACGAATGATGCGCTTTCTGGAATTGTCGAACGTATTGGGGAGGAGGGGAAGGATTTCGGCTCGATAAAGTCGGGAGACAATCGCGGACGTATCCTTCTTGAGTTCATCTCTGCAAATCCGACAGGACCGCTCCATATCGGGAATGCTCGCGGAGGGTTTCTTGGCGATGCGCTTTCGAGAGTCCTCGCGAAGGCAGGGTATGACGTTTCGACGGAGTATTATGTGAATGACGCCGGCGAACAAGTGGAGAAATTGGGACACAGCGTCCTTAAAGATGCTGACGCGGTATACGGCGGAGAATACATCGACGACCTTCATCGAGAGGTTGTGGATTCTGGATTCCAGACATCAAATGCCCGGGAAATCGGGGAATGGGCGGGGAAAAGGATATTGGAAGAGTCAATCAAGATGACGATTTCGGATCGAATGAAGATTTTCTTTGACGGTTTTGTATCTGAAAAATACGATATTGTTGAAGGTGGCTTTATTGAGCGAGCATTTGAAGCGCTAAGGGAGAAGGAGCTTGTCTACGAACAAGATGAGGCGACTTGGCTCAAGACAACTGCGTTTGGCGATGATAAAGATCGTGTTCTTGTAAAAAGGGGCGGCGAACGCACTTACTTTGCCTCGGATTGCGGTTATATTCTCCATAAAAAAGTGCGCAATTTCAAGAAAATTATAGAAATATGGGGCGCGGATCACCATGGCTACGTCGCGCGGTTCCGTGCGGCGGCGCAAGCTCTCGGGTTCCCGAATGACGCTGTGGAATTTATTCTTGTCCAGCTGGTGCGTCTTGTGAGAAATGGTGAGGAAGTTCGCATGAGCAAGCGCGCTGGCACCGTCGTCTCCGTGGACGAGTTGCTTGACGCGATATCGATTGATGTTGCAAGATTTTTTTTCCTCTTGTATTCGGCAGACACGCACATGAATTTTGACTTGGGACTCGCGGAAGAACGAAGTCAGAAAAACCCTGTCTACTATGTGCAGTACGCGCATGCACGGATGGCAAGCATTCTTCGGAAGGCTGAAGAATTTGGATTGGAAGATCCGGAGCGGATGGCTCGAAAGCTCGCGTTCGATCATTCCAAAGAACAGGCGCTTATCCGGAAACTCGCGAGATTTCCCGAGATGGTAGAAGATGTAGCAGATCATGCTTCTGTGCACCAGTTGCCGCAGTATGCGATTCGCCTCGCTGATGCATTCCATTCGTTTTATGGTGAATGCGTTGTTCTCGACAGGGATGATGCTAGTCGGTCGCTTGCCCGTCTCTCGCTTATCCGGTCGACGAAATTGGTGCTTGCGGAGACGCTTCGGCTGATGGGCGTTTCCGCGCCGGAGAAAATGTGAGAGTATTGTTCCAGGATTGTCGATTGTCCAATTACCACTATTTTCTCTTTATGCTTTTCGTGAAGGAAAATTCAAGTCTCGACAATCGGGTGGGGCGGTTCGCTGTCTCGGTTTTCCTCGCGGTTCTTATCTACTTTCTCATCGGGATCTTTTCTGATTTTTCCCGAATCTTCCAGAGTCTTTAGAAAGCAGGAAAAATCTTTTTGTAAAATGTTTAGGGATTCGATGTCTTAGTATCTTAGTATTGGCATATTTGCATGGCGTATCCCACACTTTTCCTTATCAGGCACGGAGACGCGGAGCACAATGCGCTCGATGTGGCGAGTTCATACCCAGAGAAACGGGAATACCATCTCACCGAGCTTGGCCGAATGCAGGCAATTGCCGTGGCGGAGACGCTTTCGGGCGAAAGGATTGATGCCATTCTCTTTTCGCCTATGGCGCGTACTCGTGAGACGGCGGAGATCATCGCTGAGAAAACGGGCGCGCCGCTTGTCGAAGAGCCGAGATTGTGCGAACCGGGATACGGGTGTTTCGAGGGTAAGTCGTGGAAGGCTCTTGTCGCAAAGTATCCCCCGCCGCTTCGGCGTCTCGTTGTGGATGAATCTGACGGAGTGGAGAGTTTCCATTCGTTATGGAATCGGCTTCTCCCGTTCTGCGCTGAGATTGCTGCTCTATTCGGTGGGAAGCGCGTCGCGATCGTTTCGCATGGCGATGTGCTCCAGATGCTTCACTCGATTCTGCGAGGGCTGACGCTTGGGAAGGCGACGCTTTCGGGAAAGAGATTCCATCGTGGTGAAATGCTTCGAATGGATGGAGAAGGAATGGGAGGATTCTATAGAGATAAAGGGGGGCATGAGAATCTCTCCTAGAGGTTCTTTGTCGGGGCGTATTTTTCGGCTCCATTTTGAATGCCGTCGGAGATTGTTGGAATACGGCGAATATTTTCCTCGGTTTCCCTCTCCTTGATTGGTACGTTTTCGTAGTTGCTTTTATTCTCTTTGGGATAAGTTTTAGAAAACGCCCATGTTTCGACATGAGCGTGTAGTGTTTGTGCATCCCTGTTATCGGAGATAAGCTGGCACCCCGATACGCAAGCAATGCAGCGTTGTGGTTGCTGCTCCGAGTCTTCCGTGGATTTTCCGCATTTTGCCTCTTGGGGCCCTCTTTCTTCCATACAACATGGATACCAGCTTCATGATGAGTTCTTCTTGTCGTTGAGTTCTCGCTCTCAGTGCTCTCTGCTGAGGAGAGAGCTT
>CAZETL010000031.1:0-11152 GCA_964515255.1 uncultured Bdellovibrionales bacterium
GAGAGCTCCCCGGGGGATTTTTTTATGTTTTGGACACGTGTATTTGTTGTTGATGCAGATGTTGCGAATGGGGATGGAGAGTTGACTTCCTTTCCGTATCTTGGTACAGTCGAGATGAAATTAGGTAACAAAGACCAGATTTGCTCCACGCCTCGGTTCTCGGGGAGAGGGCAGAAAAGAGCTCATAACGGAGGCTCGTGGTCTTTTGGATCCCGAGTTTTTATTTTTCCCAGAAAGACGCTACACATTTATCCGATATGAGTTTGCATATGACGGAATATGAAATTCTTTTCTTGGTCGGCGAGTCGAAGAAAAGCGACGTAGGGAGAATTCAGCAAGAAGTCGAGGCGGTGATCGCTGCTGAAGGCGGAGAGGTACAAGCGGGAGAGTTTGTGGACGAGCGGCGAATGGAATATCAGATTCGTCGGGAGCGGCGCGGTGTCTATATTGCGAAGCGTTTCACAGTGAAGGATGACTCTGGGGATATCGCAGGGGCTCTTTCGAAGAAACTCGCCCTTTTCCAGGATGTTCTCCGATTTCTCATTGTGAAGGCGGAAGGTCTCCCTACCCTTGAAGAATCCCAGGAGCGAGTGAAGCGGGTATCGGATCGGTTCCGGTCGTCTGGCCGCGGCTCGCGTGATCGGCGAGCTCCGCGTCAGGCGGCTTCCGCTCCAACATCAAGCGATCCGATCTCTGAAAAGTCAGCATTGTCGGATACGGAAATCGACAAGAAACTCGGCGAGGTTTTGAATATCTAGACTTATCGGATTCCTTCTGTAAAATCCTCTTCTTCGTCTATGAATGTAAACAAAGTCATTCTTGTGGGGCGATTGACTCGAGACCCAGAGACGCGGTCAACTCCGTCCGGTCAAACAGTGGCGACCGTCGGACTTGCGACAACAAATCGTTGGACGGACAAAAGCGGTCAGAAGCAAGAAAAGCCGGAGTTTCACACCATAATTCTCTGGGGACGTCTCGCTGAAATCGCAGGGCAATACCTCACAAAAGGGCAAGAAGCGTATTTTGAGGGGCGATTGCAGACTCGTTCGTATACCGGGAAAGATGGTCAGGAACGGCGAGTGACAGAAATTGTTGCGGAAACTCTGCAGCTTGGGAGTCGACCCTCCGGACAAGGGGGCGGATATAGGGGGGATTCGGCGCAATCCGGGCAGAAATCGGGTGGTTCTCGACCTCTGCCAGCTGCTTCACCAAAGCAGATAGAGGAGGATATCCCAACGATCAATCTCGATGACGATAGTAGGGAGGAAATTAAGATCGAAGATGTTCCGTTCTAACTCACGCCGAACTCAATTATCACTTTTCACGTATTCATATGCAGACAGAAGAACAAGAGCGAGCCATGCGGAAAAAATTAGAATCGTTAGACTATAAGGAAGCTTATTTTTTGCGAAGATTTATAAATTCTCAAGGAAAAATTTACCCTCCAAAAAAATACGGTCTTACGGCGAAGGAACAGAGGAGGCTCTCGGTAGCCATTAAGCGAGCGAGGTATATGGCTCTTGTTCCGTACACGATACAGTAGTTTCCGCTGTTTTTCTGTTTTTGTTCTCAAATATGCTTGGAATAAGCGACATAAAGACGGGAAAGAGGATTGTAATCGAGGGGGATCCGTACGGAGTACTTTCTCATGAACATTCAAAGATGGGGCGTGCGGGGGCAGTTCTTCGAACGAAGCTTAAGAATCTTCGAACAGGAAATGTCTTGGATCGGACATTTCAAGGCGCTGAAAAGGTAGAGGAGGCCAGTATATCGAAGCGAAAAGCCCAATATCTTTATCGAGAAGGGGGAGCGTACGCGTTCATGGATATGGAGTCGTACGACCAACTTTCTTTGAAGCCGGGTATACTCGGTGGTGCGGAAAATTATCTCACGGAAGGGATAGAAATAACCCTGCTTGAATTTGAAGGAGTTCCGATTGCCATCGAACTTCCTCCTAAGGTGACGCTTCGAGTGACGGATGCCCCTCCTGGCATACGTGGGGATAGTGTTTCAGCGGGAGATAAGGTAGTAACCCTTGAGACTGGACTCGAGATTACCGTGCCGCTTTTCGTGAAGGAGGGCGATAGGGTTATCGTGAATACCGAGCGGGGAACCTATGTTTCCCGAGAATAGAACGGAATCTCAATGGGGGGTTGGCAATAAAAAAATGAACTCGCATCCTTCCAAAAGCGAATGAATTTCCGGAGATCGGACTTTTTCCTCTAGGAAAAGGATATTGTGTTATCTTGATC
The DNA here is from genome assembly GCA_964515255.1 of uncultured Bdellovibrionales bacterium. Classification (GTDB taxonomy): domain Bacteria; phylum Patescibacteriota; class Minisyncoccia; order Moranbacterales; family UBA1568. The sequence goes on from CAZETL010000031.1 coordinate 2,253, forward strand.
TCTGCTTGCATTTTGTCTATACTTCAAAGGGTCGAGTCTTGCTGTTTTTGCCTCTATTGCCTTGTTTGACAGTGAAACTTTTGGGCAGAGAACCTCTTTTTGGTTCGCTATGGCATGGTCAATGATTCTTTCTGGCCTTGTGACGGGGACTTTCCTTGCCCTTGGATCTTTTGGCACGGTTGTATGGTTTGTAAATCCTGAAAGCGGATGGCTGGGGTGGCTTCTATTTTTTTTGACATTTTTTCTTGCATCGCTGGGGATTATTTCGACGGCAATGCTTCTTGCGAGGACGTCTATTGTAGGGAAAGGTGCGGCAGTTTCACGTCTTGGCGAGACATTGAGGTGGAGTTTGTGGAGCGCGCTCCTCGTGTTGTTCTTTGCAGTAATGTGTCTTTATGGGTGGCTTGTTTGGTGGAGCGCTCTTTTTGGCGTAGTGTTCTTTCTTCTTATCGAGATGTATTTTATCCGAATGTCTCAGAGTCGAACTCAATCCGGTTCAGAATGAAATAGCTTCTTCACTTATGACTCCAGCTGAATCTAAAGCAAAATCGTCTTACGGAGCCGAATCTATCCAGGTACTCGAAGGGCTCGATCCAGTGCGGAAGCGTCCGGGGATGTATATCGGTGGTACATCTCCCGAGGGACTCCATCATCTTGTTTGGGAGGTGGTCAACAACTCTATCGACGAAGCGATGGCTGGTTTCGGTTCGCATATTCGCATCCGACTCCTTCCTGGAGAAGTGGTGGAGGTATCCGATGATGGACGCGGCATTCCAGTTGACGTTCACTCTCAGACGAAAAAGTCCGCTCTTGAGACGGTGTTGACCGTGCTTCATGCGGGAGGAAAGTTTGGCGGCGGCGGATACAAGATCTCTGGGGGACTCCATGGAGTCGGTGTGTCTGTTGTGAATGCCCTCTCGGAATGGACCAAGGCTGAGGTGCATCGGGATGGGAAAGTGTGGTTCCAGGAGTATCGACGAGGAAAGCCGCTTTCTCCAGTGAAGCCAATTGGAATCTCGAAGAGAACGGGGACAACCATTTCCTTCAAGGCGGATAGTGAAATTTTCCCGGAGATCCGGTATAGCTGGTCAAAAATTCTTGACTATCTCCGGTATCAGGCATATCTCACGAAAGGCATACGGATCAGTATTTCTGATGAAAGGCTCGTTTCTGGTTTGCAGGAGCAGTACCGATCGAACCGCTACGCTTTCGCCTTCGATTCCGGAATTGTCTCGTTTGTAAAATTTCTGAATCGAGGCAAAGAAGTGAAGAATGCTACTCCGGTTTATATCGATAAAATTGTCGGAGACGTTTCCGTCGAGGTTTCTGTCCAGTACGTGGACACATTTAAGGAGCATCTTTTCTCTTTTGCAAATAATATTGTAAATCCAGAAGGAGGAACGCATGTTACGGGGTTCAAAGGTGCGCTTACTCGCGCATTGAATGATTATGCAAAAAAGAAGAATATCCTGAAGGAAAAAGATGGGACACTTTCCTCTGAGGATGTCTTGGAAGGCCTTACGGCCGTCGTTTCTGTGAAACTTCCGAATCCACAATTTGAAGGACAGACGAAAGCGAAACTCGGAAACCCAGAAATTCGCGGAATTGTTTCTGGCGTGGTAGCTGAAGGTCTTTCCGAGTTTCTTGAGACGCATCCGGACGACGCTAGATCCATTTTGGAGAAATGCCTTCTTACTGCTCGAGCTCGAATCGCCGCCCGAGCGGCAAAAGACGCCGTTTTACGGAAAGGAGCTCTTGACGGACTGACGCTTCCAGGAAAGCTTGCGGACTGCACGAGTCGAGACGCATCTCGCTCGGAGCTCTATATTGTCGAGGGTGATTCTGCTGGCGGCAGCGCAAAACAGGGCCGAGACCGTATGTTTCAGGCAATACTTCCGCTTCGAGGGAAACTCGTGAATGTTGAGAAAACAAGTCTCGACAAAGTAGTGAAGTCGGATACGTTGAAGCCGATTATCATTGCTCTTGGTGCTGGCATTGGAGAGAACTTGACACTTGAAAAGCTTCGCTATCACAAGATCATTATAATGGCCGATGCTGACGTTGATGGGTCGCACATCCGAACGCTTCTTTTGACTTTCTTTTACAGATACTTCGAGGGGCTAGTGCGGGGTGGCTATGTTTACATTGCTCAGCCGCCACTCTATCGCCTTCAAAAGGGCAAGCGAGTTGAGTATGTCTACACTGATGAGGAGAAAGAATCCTTGCTTCGGACCCTGGCAAAGGAATCGTCTTTGAAGAAAAATGCTCCCGATTCTACAGATGTTCCGTCTGAAGATCTGGAAGGATTGGAATCGGTACAAGGGGTCAATATTCAGCGGTATAAGGGTCTTGGCGAGATGAATCCGGCGCAGCTCTGGGAAACCACAATGAACCCAGAGAACCGGAAAATGCTCAGGGTGTCGCTTGAGGATGCTGAAGAGGCGGATAGAATTTTCGATATTCTCATGGGAAATGAGGTTGAACCGCGTCGCCGTTTTATTCAGACGCATGCGAAGAGCGTGCAGAATCTTGACGTATAAAGTGGTGATTCTTGACCTTGGGGGGGATTCTGTGATAGCCTCCCACGAGAAGAAGATGATTCCCTGGTTCTTTTGGTATCTTGTCTCCCATGAATCCATTTCTCGGAAACCTCAAATCTCTTGCGAAATGCCCGTTGTGCCGGAAGCGGTATACGACGGATCCTTCGCCAGTCTTCGAGGAAGAGTCCAGGTCTGTGTTCTATGCTTCTTGTTCATCATGTGGTTCGTCGAGCGTTCTATTTATCTCGATGAATCAGTGGGGGATTGCCAGTGTAGGGGCTCTGACAGACCTTGGCGGAGACGAAGTAAAGGAATATCTTGGAGGTGAAGCCGTGTCAACAGAGTATGCGCTCGACGCGTATACGGCGCTTGGCGGCTCGATAGATTCTCTAAGGGAAGTGCTTTGAGGGGTTTGAAAAGAGCGCGGGAGTTAATGGATAATATTTCAAAGAGTTTATTTTTCCTTGCAAGGTCTTTATGAGTAATATGTCATTCTCGCTTTCGGCTCAGCTGCGAAAATCCGGGGAAAATGTGAAGCGTCTTCGAAAAAGCGGCTTTATTCCGGCTGTTGTTTATGGCCGAGATGTTGAAGCGCAGCCTTTGTCGTTGTCCTCCCTTGAATTCTCTAAAGTGTATCGGCTTGCGGGAGAGAGTTCGATCATCGATCTCTCGGTCTCCGGGAAAAAAGCTGTAAATGTTCTGATTCATGATGTGTCGCTTCATCCGGTTTCTGGCGCTCCGCTGCACGCGGATTTTTACCAGGTGAACATGGATGAAAAAATTGAGGCGAATATTCCGATTTCCTTCTGCGGAGAGTCGCTTGCCGTAAAGGCGCTTGGAGGCGTTCTTGTAAAGGCGCTTGATGAGGTGGCAGTTTCTTGTCTCCCGGGAAACCTTCCCCGAGAACTTCAGGTTGACATTTCCGCTCTTGCAACTTTTGATGATCAGATCAGAGTGGCGGACATTTCTCTTCCAGAAGGAGTCTCTTTGGTGGGTGACCCGAATGTGGCAGTGGCTCTTGTTGAGCCCCCGAGGAGCGATGAAGAAGTGGCTTCTCTGGACTCTGAAGTGATTGCTGATGTTTCTAAGGTGGAAGGAATTTCAAAAGAAACAGCTCCTTCTGCATAAGTAAAGAAGTCTTTGAGAGGGCGACTCTTGACATTTTCTTTGTTTTCTGCTAAATTCCAGTGTCGCGCCTTGGGCTCTCTTTTTCTTAGCCGAGACAGCTTCTTGGTTTTGGAATGAGAGATCGGGGAATGCGAAGGCGTATACGGCTCCGTCCGCAGTACTATCTGGGAACTATCCCTCCTTGGCTCCCAGGAGTTGCGTGAGTAGAGAATCTCTACAATCGGCTGTGGACGGAACCATATGCGCGCTAAAATACCACCACCCTTCAGGGTGGTGGTATTTTTCGACGGCTTTCAAGTGCCTGAACGAGGGTTACAATATTGTGCCAGATTGCTCTTTTGTAAATCCTGAATCCTGGTCCAGCCATTTGTTCAGGAGGGAAAGCATATCTGGGAAAATCCTTTCAAGGAGAGAAATTTCTTCGGGGGAGAATTTTTCGAGCACGAATGATGAAGTATTTCTTGGAATTTGCTGGAAATCCACCGCGTTTTGGATAACTTGTTGAGTTCCAATTCCTACTCGGACACGAAAAAATTCCTGTGTCCCGACCTTGTCTATGATATCTTGTACGCCTCGATGTCCGGCTGACCTCGAGTCGCGAGAGACTTTTATTTTACCAAGCGGAATATCAATGTCATCATGGATGACAGCAATATTTCCGAAGCTCTCGTGATAGAAACCGAGCATATTTTGGACGGCAGTCCCGGATTTATTCATAAAAGTGTCTGGCTTTGCGAGTATGACGGTAGAGTTATTTCGTTTCCCAGTGGAAACCTCCGATTGAAACTTCTTATTCTCTTGGAATGGAGGAAATTCCCAAGCCTCTCTTAAATAGTCAAGGAAGAGGAATCCAACGTTGTGGCGGGTTTTCTTATATTCCCTCCCTGGGTTTCCAAGGCCGAGTAGCATTTTCATATCGTTCAATTTGACTGTTTATCTGTCGGTGTTTTTGGTTTCGGTGTGAGGAGGAGGTTGAGTTGCTCTTCGTATGTAGGATCACTCTCTTGGTCGCGGATGGATTCCCCGAGATCTCTGCTAAAAGAGAATCGATCGGAGAGATCCTTTCCGAGAGAGAGAATGATATCATAGTCCGACTTCTTTTCGGAGGTATCGAAGGAGTTCTGATTATCCTGGAGCGAGAGCTTTTCTTTGAGCATTTGAATTGTCTGGGCAGCGCGAGTGCCACCGAATCCAACGATTTCGCTTTTTTCCCGAAGAGTGAAGGATTTTTCAGTTGGCAGGATACTGACGCGATTGAGGTGGAGATCTTGTGAGAGAAAAGACCTGACCTGTTCAGAAAGTGTGCTGACTCCGGATTCGTTTCGTATACCAATGGATGCGGCTTCCAATTTTACGGCATCGGATTCTTTTCTGAGGGCGTCAAGGTCGAAGATATTTCGTGCAAGTTCCCGGGTTTCACTCCAATTCCCGGTTCGTGGCACAAGGATGAACATGGAGATAGGCCCTATCGGTATATGTGAAACGCGCAAAAGACTCTCTTGTTTCCATGCGTCTAAAACGGCGGCAGATATATTCTTGGTGTCTAGATCTCTTGCTAAGGCAATAATGCCTTGGGGGTTTTCTATTGGGAGGTTCGTTTTGAGATGGTTTCCAACAATGTCGATAATGCGGGAAATTGTGAGCGGGTTGAGATATGTTTCGGCCGAGAGAATTTTGTCTCGAATGGCTGAGAGGACGTCTTGTTGGCGTTTGGCTCGTCCAAAATCCCCGTCTGGATCGGCGTGGCGTTCACGCACATATTTCAGTGCCGTTGGTCCGTCGAGATCTTGCCATCCCTCCCGGATTTCGAAAGTCTCATAACTATAATTCGGTCCTGGGAATCGGTCATCGACGAGTGTTCTTTCTACATAAACGCTTATGCCGCCGAGGGTATCTACTGCATCCGAGAAACCATCGTAGTCGATGGTGAGGAAGTAATGAATCGGGATTCCAGACACCACGGAGACAGCTTCTCTGACAATATCTGCTTCTGTGGAATTGTTTTGAAGATCGTATTGGTAAAAGGCATTCAGCTTTGTGGCGATTCCTCGGTTCGGAAGTTCAACATAGAGATCTCTTGGGAGCGAGAGGATTGCTATTTTTCTGTTTGAGAAGTCAATGCTTACAATCATGATGGTGTCGGTGAGGTTCTGCCCTGCAACATGAGTGTTTGCTTTGCCGAGGACGAGTATGTTGGTTCGTCCTTCTGATTCGCCGCGAAGGCGGAGATGGTCTTTTTGAATGAGGGAGGAGATTGAGGCAATGACAGAGCGGCTCCCGCTGACGGTTTCTGCGAGAATCCCATTCTCGTGCTGGGCTATGGACATGGATCGAGTTGCTCGGCCTATTCGCCATGAGAAGTATCCGAGGGTGGCAAAGACAGTGAAAGTGACAAGAAGAAAAAGGGAAGGAGCTAGCCAAGAAATCTTCCGAGGGAGGAACGGAGCTTTTTTTGGAAGCTGTGTCGCGTAAACTGGATTCGTCGGCTGGGAGGGCGGGTATTTTGTCGGCACGATCTTTGGTTTTCTGGGGCGAATTCCGTCCATGGGACTTTCTTGTCAATGGTTGGAGAGGCATGGTATCCTTCGGATGCTGTTTTTATGCCCTTGATATTTTCTATGGAGGTGTCTGGCCGGCCTGAGGGCCATCGAGCAGATGGCGGAAAAATTGAAGAAGAAGCGTATGGCGTCGGGAGGTTTCTCTGGGAGATGATAAAAATAGGCGTGCTTGCGCTCGTGATTATTGTACCTGTTCGCGTTCTCTTATTCCAGCCCTTCTTTGTCCAGGGATCGAGCATGGAACCGAATTTTCACGATGGCGAATATTTGATTGTTGGCGAATTTGGGTACAAGGAGACGAGTTTCGAGGTTGAAGGGATGAGATTGCTGCATATGCCTCCGTTTAAGGAGCTTCACCGCGGTGATTCGGTAGTGTTTCGTCCTCCCGGAATAGAAGGTCAATACTTTATTAAGCGAGTGATAGGGCTCCCGGGGGAGACTCTCGAAATAAGAAATTCCCACATTTTTATAAAGAATAAGCAGAATGTTGGTGGATTTGCTCTTGATGAAAGCGGGTATCTTTCTCCGGCAGTGAAGACGGTTGGGGACCGTGAGGTAAAACTCGGGGACGACCAATACTACCTGCTTGGAGACAATCGGGAGGCGAGTCGAGATTCGAGATACTTTGGGCCCGTTTCCAAAGGAAGAATCACTGGGAAAGTTATACTGAGAGCGTTGCCGTTTGACCGAGCAGGTGTTTTTTGAAAGCCATCATTTCTTAGTTTCCTCCTTTTTATGAAAGAATCACCAAAGAAAGAGACGGCATTGCTTAAGAAGAAGTCGAAACCTTCGGCCAAAGAAATCTCGCTCGTTCAAACGTTGAGGGGAATGAGGGATATCCTTCCAGAAGACCAGCCGTACTGGGAGCGCGTCCGGCGGACACTCTCTGGAGTATCCCAGGAGTTTGGATTTCAGCGGATTGATACTCCCGTTGTCGAGTACGCACATCTTTTCGTGAGGTCTGTTGGAACAGGAACGGACATTGTAGATAAGGAAATGTATCTTTTTGAGACAAGGGGTGGCGACAAGGCCGCCTTGCGTCCGGAGCTTACTACAGGGCTTGTCCGAGCCTTCATTGAGCATGGGATGCAGTCGCTGCCGAAGCCGATCAAACTCTTCTCTTCGGGACCGCTCTATCGATACGACCGTCCTCAAGAAGGAAGATATCGCGAACATTGGCAAGCGAATTTTGACATTTTTGGCGAATCAGACCCGATACTGGATGCGCAGATTTTTCAGATTGCATCGAGAGTTCTCTCACAGCTTGGACTGAAGGAAGTGGAATTCCAAGTGAATAGTATTGGAACTCCGGAAGGACGAAAAGAATACCAGAAAATTCTCGTTCGATATCTTGAAGCACATCGACATAAACTGTGCCAAGAATGTCGAGATCGACTTGCAAAGAATCCGCTGCGCGTTCTTGATTGCAAGGAAGACAAGTGTGTCCAAGTTACTCAGAGCGCTCCTCAGTCGACAGACCACCTTGATCCGGAATCTCGGGCGCACTTCAAAACTCTCCTCGAGTATCTTGATGAACTGAAAATTTCCTATGTAGTGAATCCGCACATCGTACGCGGTCTTGATTACTACACGAAGACGGTTTTCGAAATTTACACGAAGCACGCATCTGGCGATGGAAAGAAGGCGTCTCTTGGCGGTGGCGGCCGATACGATGGGTTGGTGAAGATGCTTGGCGGAGAGGATACTCCAGCGATAGGCTTTGGTCTCGGGATGGACCGACTGGTTCTTGAGATGATTCGGCTTGGAGGAAGGCCATATCGGGAGTCGCGCCCCAGGGTTTTTCTTGCGCAACTTGGTGACCTTGCAAAGCGGAAGAGTCTTCGGATTTTCTCTGAGTTGCAAAGGAATGACATTCTGACGGCAGAGAGTTTTGGCAGAGGAAATCTTCGCGTCCAGCTTCGAAATGCCAATCGGATCGGCGCGGAAGTGACGCTTATCATCGGGCAGAAAGAGGCGCTTGACGGCACGGTTATACTTAAAGACATGGTAAGTGGGACTCAGGAAATGGTGCGCGAAGACAAGTTGGTGGCTACCGTAAAGAAAGTGTTGAAAATGAATGCTCAAGTAAACCATGGTCATAAGGCTGGAGCGGCTTAATTGTGAATACGAAGCTATGCTCTTGGGGAATGTATCAACAAAATACCCTCTGTTTCCAACTGGTTCGGGTCGTGTGCAACCAACTCGTCCCCTAGGTTCTCGGGGTCCAGTTGCATCTCATGGTGCAGCATCTCCAGCTGCTGGAGGTTCTGATGGCAATATACGAAAAGGTGCGGAAGTGCGATTTGGTATTACCGCAGGGGATAAGAAGATCTTCTACCGGAATGAGCTTCGTTATGAAAATCCGAAGTATAATCCAGCTGTTCAGAAGATGTTGGAAAATCCGGCTGTTTCAAAAATTCTGGATAAACCGGAGGAAATCCGAGAATTCAATAGAAAGTTGCTGGAGAAATCTAAGCAAACGAGAGGCGGCGGTCTTACCGAGAAAGGTCTTCGTGAAGCAATTTATGAATTCCGGACTGGGAAAGGGAAATATATAGACTACAAGGAAGCTCAGCAGCTTGCATGGACTCTTTCTCCAAAGAAGTATCAAATTGGCTATTTGAAGGGGCCTGATTCAACTCTCTCTTTGTCGGCTGATCAGGGTACTCACGGG
>CAZETL010000032.1:0-10729 GCA_964515255.1 uncultured Bdellovibrionales bacterium
CCTTGCCCTTCGAATCCGGGGATGTTTTCGAGCGGCACATAGTTCAGTCCCGCCGTTGGGCTTGAACTGGACTCAGAAGGTGCAGACACTGGGGCCGGCTTACAGTCGTCCGGTATGCAGCAGTTTTGCTTTGGATCCGAGATATTCTTCGTCGAGCACGTTCCATTTGGATGGAAACCATCCGGACATTTCTTAGAACCTGCCAAGCCCGCAATTAGATTCTCAGGCACACACTGAGCATTCTGACATGTTCTCTTGCACTCAGCGTCACTCGAATCAGGTGTAGTAGCATCTGACTTCTTAACACAACATGATCTGGCGAATCCATATGATGAAGAACAGTCATTTATGATTTTTTCATCACTCGCACATCCATCCGTCAAGGCAAATATTGGATTTTTATACCGACATATACCCCGGCCACCAGCACATTTCTCATCCGGAACACAACACACGATATTTTCACCGCATTTGCCAATGGCCGTTTCTCCATTCACAGAGCAGTCCCAAAGCGTGCCCTTCTTCTCACATTTTCCAGCAACAGGAGAAAGTGCTACACACTCAGACTCTGTTGTTGGTTCCGCTAAAACAATAGTATTGAGACTACTAAAAAAAACGAGAGCTAGAACTAAAAGTAAGACTGTTTTTTGGAAAGTTTTCATATCAGGCAACCTGATTATAAGAGGAGTCCACTATACACAACATTATCCGAAAATGTCTCTATCAATAATTCATCTTATTTTATTCTTCAGCCTCTCTTACAACAGAGAATGCCATTCCCATGATAAGGAGAATGAGCCCCCATGAAAGAATCAATCGAACAGAGAAAATGACGAGCGGAGGAACGGCGGAAATAATCGAAGCGAAAAAGGCATTTACTGGGCCGCGCGCATTTTCTCCGGATCCTCCTTCCGGGACGACAAGGCGGATCTGTATATCTCGGGAAAATTGCTCGGTTCCGGAGTTGAACGGCGATATATTCCAGATATCGTAGAGCGCCTTCCGCATGTCCGCCGACTGATTGTACGAACCAGAAAGAGAGATATTATAAATGTCTCCGGGATTCCCATCGAGAGCAATGGAAAGACTCGTGTCATTTTGTTTAAATGGCTGTCCATTTATGGACCAAAGTAGCTCATTTTCATCATTCCCATCTTTTATGCCGCTCAAAACAAACACTCCAAGAAGCTCGGGTCGGAAAATAGCAGACAGTTTTGCAGTCTCACTGGGAATTCCTTCGAATGAAGTCGTACTCATATCGCTTGTTTCCGATCCGTCGAGGTTTTTGTACTGCCCCATGAATTTCGGCCATGCTACTTCCGTATCGTCCGAGACGATATCAAGGCCAGGGTCGACAATCTGAAATCGACGAGAAATGATAAATGACTTACCCGTTTCGCCGGACTTCGTTGGTGTCGTCGGCGCCGTCTCGTTTGCCGCAAGGGTAACGGTGATCAAGTCGCCGACATTCCCTGAAATAGGGAAGAAGTTTACCGCTCCCTGCTTGTCTCCAGCGCAATCTTTCGAAACTTTCCGCGTGCAAATAAGCGACTCTCCGTTTACCGTCCACGAAAAATTCGAGAACTTATCAATCCCATCTGAAAGTCGAACCGCAACGATTTGATTCCTGATAACTGGGCAAATGGTTTGCTGTGCTGTCGACACTCTTGTTTTCGCTCCAGGAAGCGGACAGAACTGCGCATCCGGATCAAGCTGCACAGAGATCATGCCATCATCTCCCACTACCGTCTTCGCGCCAAATGCGTCGATTTTCTTATTCACAACCACTTTTATCACCAAGGAGCTCGTTCCGCTCCGACCAACTTTTCCGGAAAAGTTCTCTGTTGCACTTGTTACTATCCGAAAATACGCCGTGTCGTCCTTGAAATAATCCCCGAAGACTTCTTGGTCCAAGTTCAAGTTTATGGCTATAGAATCGACGTTATTTCCGGACAATGTCGTCACATTCTTTCTCGGGTTATCCGTCCGGGAAACCCCGTTGTCATCAGAACATTCTTTCTTTCCAAGAAGGTCGCAAGAGATATCGGTCCAGACATTTTTCTCAGAAAATCTTGTGTCGAAGGTTCCATCCTTACTCGCGTAAACTCTCCAGACATAATTCGTAGATGACGGCCCCTCGCTATTATTTGATGTTGAAGCATTGACGGTAACCGTGTCTCCCGTCTGAGGCGTCGCGTCCGCCTCCGCCTGATCTCGCGGAAGAAGTCTGGCAGATGGGTTTTCTGGAGAAAACCCAAGAGAGACCTCCATATTCTCTGCCTGGCCGCCTTCCGAAGGATCGACAAGATTATCTTCAAGGCAATCATCAATATCGGTCGTCGATGTCCGTATTGTTACATCATAACCCTTGATTTTCTCAGTATAGGTAGATTTCCCTTTCACTTCGCATTTGTTCTTTGGAAGTGCCCACATGACCATGGACGAAGAATCGTCTTTCTTGGTGTTGTACATAGACGTGCCTTCCACAGCAACGCCGATCTTGTCCTCCGGAGCGTAGATCCATTTGAACGCATCCTGCCCCAATCCAACGAGATTCGCTTCGTCTTTATTTCCATTTTGCGCCGTACTCGGATCTTCCGGATCGGTATACCAAAAATGTTCCTCGCCAATTGGAAACGCTCCATCGGTATCTCCGAGTGAGCCGAGTTTCTTCACCGTCCCGCCTTCGCTTCTCTCATAACTCTTTGGGAATAAGTGTTTGCAATTCGTAAGTTCGTGGTTGTACCCCGTCTCAAAGTCATGTACGTAACATGTTCCGCGACATCCAGAGGATCCTCCGCCACTTGAAGAATCCCCCACGGTGAGACATGCGGAATCGTACCCATCAGAATCCCTCCAATAGAGTTTGTATGTGCTTCCTGCTGGAAACACGGTGCTTACCGGATTTACGGTCCTCCTCCAGCGATCCGTCAGATAGAGCATGTCGTCCTGCGGGGAGATGTACTCGGTGGCGGCGCCCCAATTCGCATTCCCCGAACACCATCCCGGGCCATGAGAAGATCCTTGGGAAGATCCGACAATTTCGTAGCAGTGTTCTGATCCTACCTCATTGAAAAGATATGCGGTTTCATAAAGACCCTGAGACGGCGACAATGTAATGCTCTTCTGATCCGAACCGCCGATTTCCGACACATAAAGTGTTTTCGATGAAAGATCCGGGAGAGATCGTGTAATTTCGCAATCCGTCGAAGATCCCCCGCCTGAAGAAGAAGACGCCCCGGCATTGCAGCTCTTTCCATTCAAAACTTGCCCATCTCCCCCAAAAGCTGCTCGGTATCCGTCCTTATCCTTGTCCGAACCTTTTGTGCTGCTCGGATTAATCCTGCTCGGCGCATTCTCGCGATACATATTCTTCGCACAGTCTTCTCTCGCTGCTGCCGAGAGGCCTCCGTCAAGCGAACATGTTGCGTCGAAATTCCTTGCCGCGACCGTCTGCATCGCCTCCACCTTCCAATCTTCGACTGAAATTTCCTTATCATCGTTTCGGTCGCACAGACGTAGTTTGTCTTTACTTGGGTTTTTGTCGAGATCGCACCCTTTTCGCTTGAGATACCATGTGAAATATAACGTCTCTTTTGCATTTGCAAAGAACTGCGGAAAAGCCCGTGCTTCGACTTCCATACCAGGTTTCGGATCAGACGGGCTAAAAAAAAGCGATACTTGCGGAGCGGTTCCCTTTTGAGCCGAAACATTTATGTTTTCCCCTTGATCCTGGAGACTTTCCTTATTGAGATGGTAACGCTTTTCGAAGTAGCTTGCCGCCGAATCCCACACGCTCTCTTTGACGCTGTCGACGGAGATAGCAAAAACAAAACCGTTTGGAACAAATATCTGCGCCAAAATAAACAGCCAAACGAAAAATCCTCGGAAAAAAATTTTTGTTTTCGACGTCATGAACGCGCCATCGTAAGCACTACGGAGAGTGTATCAAAAACAAGAAAAAAACAAAAGGAGACAATAAAAGATTCTGAGATAAAAGCTACTAACGCAGCAGCAAGCGACCCGATAGCGAGGACCGCTATCTCTATGAGCGCGGAATCTCCCTTCCAATCGGATATGCGAAACAAAGCAATAATAACAGGGGCGGCAGCGGCAATAGGAATGCTCCATACGCCGATTTTTCGACGCCACGACCAAAGAATAAATCCCCGGAAGAAAGCTTCATTTGCAAAAGTTGTCGGAATAGAAAGGATAATGCTGGATAGAAAAACAAGAAAATTGCTGCGCAAAAGGATAGCATCTCCCTGCGCTGCGTATTGGCCGCCAGCGGATGTTTTCAGGATGAGCACCCATGTTGCAGCGAGCGACGCAAGAAGAACGGATATTATAAGCAACGTCATACGAAATGGCCGATCTGCCTGCATATGCTGAAATCCGTACTGCCGCAGCGGCTTTTTTAGAAGAAGCTTCGCAGAAATCGCAGGAAAGAGGAGATAGCTCGCAAAAATCAGAATAAGAAAGCTGCTTGTTGTATTCGCTCCCGGGAAGAAGAGCACGAAAAGGATCGCCGCCACTGAAATCGAAACCTCGAAAATAAATCTTCCGTCCGAAAAGGACCTTCTCGCATCAAGAAGTCTGCCAGGCATAAGATTTTTGATATTCAAAACACCTTCTTAAATCACCCCTCATAAATGTCTCCCTGAAATAATCTCTCGAAAATCTATCTCTTTTTCAACTTCAAGAAAGCTTTGTCGGCAACGTACATCCCAAGCGGAGCTACAACCATGAAAGGAAGGACATTTAGAGGAAACAGAACTCCTTCAATGATAAATACCAAAGAGAAAATAGTCATGTCACGAGAGATAACCTCCGCCAAAGAAATTTTATACTTCCTTCTTGGAAAGATACTGAGGAGAAACATCAAGATGAGAAGGCAAAGCGTAAGAGGCGCGGCGATAATCGGGAGCGCAAAAAGTATTGTGAAGTCGAGAACATCCTTGAAACAAGCTATCCCAAACAAAGCCGCGTACGAATGCCACGCCATCGTTCCTTGGCGCCGCGCAGTTACCTCTCCATCATTTAATGCCGCTTCTTGCTCAATTTGGTCTGATTCCTTTTTTTCATTCTCTCTCGCGCGGACAAGCTCCTCCCTTTCTTCTTGCTCTCTTCGATCGCGAAGTTCATCCTCTTCTCCTTCCGCAATATCCCTTTCTCCGTCCGGCGACATTGGCACTGGCCGTCTCATTGCCGGCCGCAGCCTTGGAGTGAAGCTTTTCCGCTCTTCCCCCCTATTGGGAGTGATTGTTGTCGCCCGCTCCTGCTGACCATTTTGAGCCTCACTTCTCCGTGGAAATCTCGACCAATTGACGCCGTCGGCTTGGATTCTTCGACGAACTTGGCCGTTGCCTCTTTTGCGGTCGAAACCAAGCGAAGAAGTGGGAGATTGACTCGGCATAGAGACACCCTTCAAAAGTAGAGCATTCAGCCGTTCATTTCATCAAATTCCCGTTTTGCCGCTTCTATCTCCGCTAGTTGCTCCGGGTTTGAAGTGATAATTTGATCCTCGCTATACGACGCAACTACTTTGAGCGCGACGTGCTTCGATCCGGCAAAGAAAATCCCCTCTCCGACGGCACTCTCAAGCAGAATAAATTTCTCGTGATCGGTGAGGTAGAAGGTTTCGGCGACTACGTCGATCGAAGCTGTCGACTGTCGCAAGAGAAGTTGCAACGACGAGTTTGTCACGATCGGCTTCCCGTACCTCGATCCCATGAAATCACTGATATCCTGCGTAATTGTGGTAAGCCCGGTATAGTATTTTCTGGCGCGTTTCGCTATACCAAAAAGAAAGCTCGCCGCATCGTCGTTTTGCATCATAATCCACGCTTCATCCACGACAAGAAGTCGGCGTTTGCGTTCGGACCGCATCTCATTCCAAACATAGTGAAGAATGAGGTACATGGCAATCGGCCGCAATTCTTCCTCAAGGTCGCGGATGTTAAAGACCACAAACTGGTTGTTCATGGTGATATTGCTTGGATGATTGAGAAATCCAGAGAAGATCCCCTGGGTGTACTTTTCAAGCCGAGCAGCGAGAGACTCCGTTCCTTCCATATTCCGGAGCACTTCGTAAAGATCACTCATCGTTGGAAATGAGCTTGGGGTAAGCGAGGCGAGATCCGTCTTTCCTGTGATATCGCGTATGGCATAAGTTTCTCGAAGCGCCTGGTCGAGAATCGAATCCTCCTCCGGCGTCACGCTCCCGAGCATAAGATGGAGAAGTCCGATCAGCGTCGCGATATTACTCCGAAGCATTCCCTCGAAATCCTCCTGATCCTCGCGCTTCTTCGGGAGGTCAAAGGGGTTCACATGAAATGGAGAGTTTAGACTCATGTGGATAAACGATCCTCCGACCGCATCGCAGAGGTGCTTGTATTCATTTTCCGGATCGATGACGATAACACTCGTCCCAAACATCATGGAACGGAGAATCTCCAACTTAACGAAGTAGCTTTTCCCAGCGCCGGATTTCGCGAAGATGACCATGTTCGCGTTCTCAAGCTTATAGCGATCGAAAAGTATCAAGCTGTTATTATGCCGATTAATGCCGTAAAGAATCCCTTCGTTCGAAGAAAGATCCGCCGACACGAAAGGAAACGTCGTCGATAGCGGGGCCGTATTGAGGTTGTTCGCGATGTCAAGTTCGTCCATTGCAATCGGCCTCGTTGACGCAAAGCCTTGCTGCATTTGCATAACAGCCGGCTTTATATACACGAGCTGCGCTTCAAGGATTGCTTCAACGGAACGACTCATCCGGTTTAACTCTTCCGGAGAAGCCGCATAAAGAGAGAGATACAGCCCGAATCGGAAGAACTTCTCCGTTCCCTGCTGAAGCCTATCCCGGAGATCATTAATGTCATGCAACGCCGTCTCAAGAACGGGACTTCTTACTTTCCCCGCTTCCGCTTCCATTTGTATGGAAGATTCTACTCTCGTTGCCGACTTGAGGAGATTCTTGAGAATATCTCGCGTATCAATCGGGTGAATAAACATGGCAATATCCATTGGAAAGTCGAGGTTTATGATTGGGGAGAACCAATTTGTATTCAGGTAACGCGGGTATGCAATGACAAAGTGCGTCCGGACCAGCGTTTCTCCCGCCTGTAAAGAGTTTGCGCTCACGCGAATGGCGGATGGCGCAATAAGATCCCGAATTTTCGCGACACCGCGCTGATACAGGATTTCGTTTTGCAAAATTTCGTTCTGCTCCCCCCCGTTTAAAGAGGAGATAAAGGGGACGCGCATATAAAGCAGCTATCTTTATAGAAGAATAGAAGACCGGGCACGAACTCCAGAGAAGCCTCTTTCGTCGAGAGAGTCAAAAGCTCTTCTCATGGGAATATCTGGCACAAAGCGGACAATTCAGAAGACCTCCCGCAATCAGTTTCCGAATCCCTCCCTCAAAATCCCTCGGAAACCGATTGCGGCCAACTTCTTATCGCGACACTTCAAGATCTATGGAATCAATGTTTTTCGTAAGCCGAGTTGTAAATAAAGCTGGATTATACGAGTTGTAGAGAAGCTCAATGACCTCTTCCGTATTGAGAGGCGCAACTTTCACTCCTGTTTGCGAAAGCGCAAAACTCACATGATCCACCCGCTGCCACAGTTGATTTTTGTAGGTTTCAAACAGCTCCCTCCGTTCAGCAACTGCCCCCGCGGGATTCAGAAGCGTCGTGAGGCTTCGAAAAAGTCCCTTTTCTTTATCTTCGACCGGAGAAAACGGTACGACGACGTAAAAAAGCTTAGACATAATGTTCGAAACCTCTGCGAGTCCTTTGATAAAATCCTGATACTCCGAAATCTGGAGTCGCAATAGCTCATTGTTTTGTTGATTTTCCTTTTCCTTGAGAAGCTCCGTGTATGGCCGAATATCGAACCTGCGGGAAGAAACGAGTATTTGTACCGGAAAATCAAGGGAGTTTACAAAATTTTGATATTGAAGAATGATAGCATCCTGTTCTTCCGCTGATTTGAGATCAAAGTTCAGCGACGACACTAAAATGATCGCTCGGTACGATCCATTTCGAAGAGAAATGACTCCGTCGCGTATCTCTTCAACATCAACGTATCGTTGGGTGCTCGACGAGGCATCTTTCTGGGATTTATTTGTGTTCAAAGATTCCATGCAAGTTTTCGCTTTAGTTTCTCCTTCGATCCACAATTCCCGCGAGTTCCTGAATCTCACCAATAGAAAGTCGCTTTGTTTCCCCATCTTCATTACTTGGCAATTTTTTCACCGTTTGATCCACTGCCTCTCTCGGTCCTATCCCGGATCTATCCCATGTATACACCTTCGGACGAAAGAGAAACGCAAAACCATGAATGGAAAAAGTGAGAAGTGACTGATTGTACGGCCGATAGAAAGCAAAGAGTGCGAACAGTATCACCGTAGGGACCGCCGCAACGAAAAACGTGAGCGTATCGAGAAAGGTCCAGAGGATAAACAGCACCGCGCCCATGCCAATAAGCCACAAAACCTGCTTTCCGGTAAGCGGGCCGGCAACTTTGTCTTCAACGTCGATAAATTGCGGAACATTGAAAAGCATATCTCCTTTGGCTTGGAACAAGGCGAGGATAGTATATCACTTGCGCGACAACCGCGCTATTAGGATAAACCCCCATCCTCAAAAATTTCTATTCAGCCTTTCCTCCATCTTGCTCGCTTGGAAACATATGTTTTGAGCTGAAACTGATTTTCCCTGGAACAATTCTTTCGACCTCCCTCCCTTTTTCACTTCCATTTTTCTTCACCGCAGGGGGAGCAAGAGGCTTTCGCGCGACAATTTGGTTGGCAGTATCTGGGTTCCATTCGATCGACTTCTGAAACTGAGTCGTCTTTGCCGGAAAAAGTTCTTTTTCTCGGAAGGAAGTCCCCATTTGCACAGATGCATTCTGGGGTAGAGGCGTATTCGTTGTAGGTTTCTCTTCAAAAAGGGGAAAAATAACTTCTTGCCGATCAACATCTACAGAAACGGGGATATTCTCGTCTATGGACCGAAAAATAAGCGAAAGCCTTTCTCTTTCTGCAGATGAAAGCCGTTTCGTATTTTCTCCCTGAAATAAGAACTGTCCCCGCTCGATAGCCGAATGCTTCCGAATTCCGAGTGTATCGCGGTAATTCCGGATCCAATTCCGAAGCGACCCTCGAACTGGCTGCGTTTCTCCTTTCACCACAATGCGATCTTCGGTGATCGTTTGTTCCGACAGCCGCTGAAACTTCGCAAGCGCGTCAAGGATGGGAAAAAATGCGATATTTCCACTACTCGCATCTTTAGTTTTCTCTTTCTTTACTCGAATAGAAAGGATATTTTTCTGAATAAAATCTTTTACTGGCAAAGAAACACTTCTATTCAACCTTGCCGTAAGTACATTTTCAAGCCAGAGATTGTCTTTCTTTTCTAAGAACAACTCACGGATAATAGCTGAAACCGTCTCCGTTAGCTCATCCGGGAGTCTATATTCTTTTTGAAGGATACCTATTCGATCGGAAATTTCCTGCGAACTAAGGATGTCCTTTGTTTCTTCTGGAAGCCTATCGAAAAGCATCCACTTTCTCGTAAGTTCGGACTCAGTCAGCACATGTCCAAGCGAGTTTCGATCGGACAACATTGGATAAAATCTACATTCCGACAGAAAATCTTGAAAATATCCCATAACAATTCATCTAAGCGGGCATACCACCTCCAGCAATTAAATCTTCGTCATCAGTAAGTTTCTTCCCCTTAACAAACTCTTCAAAAGACCCCCTGTCTCCCTCAGCCCTCCTGAGATAATCATTCAAAAACCCTGGCTTATAATAGCCATTCTCAGTTTTTCTCTTGAAGAAAGCTCTAAAGTTGTCATCATCCATTAACCTTGCCTGATTCCCAAGATTTTCAGCATTGTAATCCTTTAAGACTCTATCGTATGCATTAAACGTTATCTCGCGCTTTTTTGCTTCGTCTGCACCAGCATTCTCTGGCTTGTCCATCTCTTTCTTTACCTCGTAATCAATGAAGCTTTTTATCTTGCCTTCTTTTTTCAGTCTCGATTTCAATGTCTTTATAAACTCCTCCCCTTCATCATTCGTTCCATGAGCAAGTGACTTCATGATTCTCTCCATCTCCCCCTCCTTTATAGAGAGGGCGTTTCCGCCTGCCTTTTCAATAAGTTGATTCTTTGCCTGACTTAAAGCCGATGGACTTATACCAGACTCCGCTACTGTGCTAAGAGCCTTAGCAAAATCCTCACCACTCTTCATAATATCTTTTGGCGCCTTTCGGATAATTTTACTAATACTTTCCATGTCGTCGCCAACTACCGAAAGCGCTCTTGCAAATTCTTCGCTATTTGAAAACGACTCCCTATCCGCCATTGTAAGAGCAGCAGCCCGCCTTCTTATTTCTCCCGCATCACCCTTTTCGTTATTCATGAAATCTCCATGAATATCAATATCTGTTCGATTGAGTTTCTTATTCCTTTCAACAGCCTCCTGAACCCTCTTCCGAACAATTCCCTGGCGCGCCGCCTCCCGTCCCCTCAACCCTCCACCCCACAGCCCAGCCTGCATAGCTTCTCGTTTTTCTCGAGCTTCCCTTGATTCACTTCCGCCCAAAATCCAACTCCGACGATCTTTCCATGCCTGTTGAATACCTCCCGGAATACCAGTCTGACGAATACTAGCTCCAACAAGTCTACTAGGTGCTCGTCCCATCCACCTCCCCAT
>CAZETL010000033.1:0-10689 GCA_964515255.1 uncultured Bdellovibrionales bacterium
AGCCGGAGCGCTGCAGTCCCAGAGCTGGCCGAGCCAGCGCCAGCCCACCATTACCTGGTCGTCGCCCTCGTAGAGACACGGGACGTAGACGCCGCCGCCGAAGTGCCGTACGACTGATTTCCAGAGAAAAACTTCTTCTTCGAAGAACTTCCGAAAAACAGCTGGTCCTTTCTTTTGGATTTCTTCCCCATCCCGGAGAGAGAGACAACTCTCGAGCATCTTCTTTTCTTTCAGATACTTGTGCAGCTTGCTGCCTCCCATGGAGCGACCGTTCTTCTGACTGTCGTGGAGCCAGAGGTTGATAGTTGAAAGGTCGTATTCGGTCGGACCCGTGAGTTCCAGTTCCGGATACATCACCATCTTCTTCCAGTTGGGATAGAAGGGATAAATAGAACGGTCGACGCAGACAATGGGGGCGAGCATGTCATTTCTAGACATGGTCTATCTCCTCTGCAGGCGCTAGTGGGCTCTCGAATCTTCAAGTTTGCCATAGCAGAGAAAGGCCTAATTCAAGCCGCTTTCTGCTATGGCAAATACCCTGTAATTTTTAAAGTTCAACACGCTATTATACATATTTTTAGATTCCCTGTCAATTTCAAAAAGAGACTCTGTAAAGCCTCCATGTTGCATGGTGGACCCGAGGGGAATCGAACCCCTATCCCCCGCGTGCAAGGCGGGAGCTCTACCACTAAGCTACGGGCCCATGAAGGTTCCAGGAAAACTTTTGAGAGTATAAAGAGAAAATCGAAAACTGTCTACCAAAAGAAAGAAATAAACCCTGAAAAATCAGGGTTTTGTGTTTTTGTTTCAGCTCCTCTTTCTGGAAGCGCGGATACGGAGAACTCCGTTCCAATATTGATCCAAGCCCGCTCGTGGCGTGGAAATATCATCATTTAGTTGTTTTTCGTTTTATTTTTTACATAAATTTCAGAGAAGTGAAAGTGGATATCGAAATGATCCTCATGCGCGCTGCCCCACCCTATGCCAAAAGAGGCCCCGAAGAATAACGCAGACCGAGAGACATTCTACTGCCATTGCAAATGCCAGAACCCAGACTGAAACGGGGTTTCGCAATGTCTCTTCAGATATAAACCAAAGAGGCAGCTGACGAGATAGAAAAATACCCGAAGAAGAACGCGCATCCATATTCAAAGTGGCACGAGAAACAGGGACTAATCTCCCAGCACTCGTCGTATTCACGCGAACAGCTGAATCTCCGGAAGTCATGGAGCTCTCAGCCGTCTGAGTGGAAACCGAATCGACGACCGTAGAAAACGTTGGGACAACCGCCTTGTGTCCGAGTCTCATTCCGAAAAATTGAACGGTCACAGTCGCCTTTTTTCCGCCAAAATCAATATCCCGAACAGCAACGCCGATATCTGAATACTTCGACGACAAAATGTTTTCACGGTGTTTCTTGCTCTGCATCCAAGCAGACTCCTCATCCCTTGCATCAGAGAAATAAATGGCGAGGTTCTCCCCTGCATGCCGATACACATACCCAGACCGCTCAAAGAAAGACCATGGCCGAGTCCCATCAGGAGCAGTGTGGGAAAAGTATTGGTGACGTGCCATATATTCCAGCTTCGCCTCAGCAGCTTGAGTCAATACATCATCCATGAGAAGCGCCGGGAGACCGGAGAGTGCCCGATCGGCATTTGTAAGCTGAATAACCTCGTTCGGGCCAAACGACGCTGCAAAGACACTTTGAAACGGCAAGAGAATACCAACAACAAAGAGAAGCTTAAGGAGAAAACTAACCGTGAGTTGTGAGGATATTTGTTTCATAAAAAAAGAGAAGCGGGTGCAGAGACACCCGTTTCTCGAACTATACGACCCCATTATACCCTAGAAATTTGATCCTGTCAAACAGCTAGTTTCTGGAGATACTCATGGATGCTTTTCGCGGCTATTGCTCCTTCTGACGCAGCGGTGACAATTTGCCGGAATCGATTGGAGTTTGTCGTAATATCCCCCGCCGCGAAGAGACCTGGAATTCCCACGCTCTGGTCGGGCTCTGTTTCAACGTACCCGAACCGGTCAAGTTTTGCTCCAAGACTCGAAAGCATTTTTGTATTCGGCAAAAGTCCAATTTCCACAAAAAGCCCGTCGACAGAGAGATTCTCTCCTCCCTCGTGCGCTTTGGTCAACACAAGCGTTTCAAGCGTCTTGTTCCCGCGAATTTCCTTTATCTCAGTTTCGAAAATTACCGAAACATTTTCCTTCGAGAAAAGCAGGTTCTGCCAAAATCGCTCGGCGATCATCGCATTCTCACGAACAATGACATATACCTGGGTGCAAATGTCAGCGAGATATGCGCCAGCCTCTGCCGCGCTGTCGCCACCTCCCACCACCGCAACGCGTTTCCCGCGAAAGAAAAAACCGTCACATGTGGGACAAAAGGAAACTCCTTTCCCCGAGAACTCCTTCTCTCCCGGAACGCCAAGGTGACGATGCGCCGTCCCCGTAGCAACGAGGATCGACCTCGACTCAAGCGTCTCGCTCCCAGCCGCAAGACGAAATCCCTCGTCAATCTTCTCAATTTTCTCGACTGAAACGGGAAGAATATCAATGCCGTAACTCTTCGCATGATCGGCCATCTGATCGGCGAAAACTTGCCCGCGGATTTCCTTCGTGCCAATCCAATTTCCGACGTCGAATGTCTGCGTCAGAAGGCCTCCTGCGACTTCCCCGAGCACCACATGCTTTATTCCGTATCGCGAAGCATATACAGAAGCTGAAAGTCCAGCGGGACCCGCACCGATAATCACCAATTCATGCATCATATGTCAAAAATTTAAAAAATAGGTACGAACTCCCCACCAGCCTACATCGCTTCATCGGATCGCACGAGCAATTGCTGGAACCACTCGAGTATCGAATGGGGACGGAATAATTGAGAGCGGCGACGGGTTTTCCACAAGTTTCGCGAGATTCCCAGCGGCCCGGGCAAGCATCTCATTGGTAATATCCCGAACACCCCGATCAAGCGCACCACGAAATATTCCCGGAAATCCAAGGACGTTATTGATTTGATTAGGGAAATCAGAACGACCGGTTGCAATGATCGCTGCGCCGGCATGCTTCGCTTCGTCGGGCATGATTTCCGGAATCGGATTCGCAAGCGCGAACACAATCGGAGAATCCGCCATAGATTGGATCATGCGAGACGAAACAATCCCTCCTTTTGAAACGCCGATAAACACATCTGCGCCAGGAAGCGCAGCCTCAATTCCCCCGGAAATATTTCTCTGGTTCGTCGAATCAAGAAGTCGGACTTTGTACGCGTCGAGATCCGTCCGATTCCGAGAGAGAATACCCCTACTATCCAACATAATAATATCTCGCGCGCCGCTCATTCCGAGGAGATCCGCAATTGCATGCCCTGCGGCACCCGCGCCAGAGATAACAATTCGAACTGCCCCTATTTTCTTTCGAACGACACGCAGCGCATTGAGAAGACCAGCAAGAACCACAAGAGCAGTTCCGTGTTGATCATCGTGAAATACAGGAATATCAAGCATCTTTCGAAGCCGGGCCTCAATATCAAAACATCTCGGCGCAGCAATGTCCTCAAGATTTATCCCGCCGAAAGAAGGCGCCATGCGAGCGACCGTTGAGACAACCTCTTCAGTATCCTGAGTCCCAAGAACAATTGGAACCGCATCGATGCCAGCAAACCGCTTGAAAAGCAACGCCTTCCCCTCCATGACAGGTAACGCTGCCACCGGGCCAATATTGCCGAGGCCAAGAACCGCAGAACCATCAGAGATAACTGCAACCACATTGCCTCGCCAGGTATAGCGGTCCGCCTGATCCGGAAACTTCGCAAGATGCGACGATACCGCGCCGACGCCCGGAGAATACAAGATACTGAGATCCGATGGATTCTTTACTGTTGATTTCAAGGAGATCTCTACTTTTCCTCGGAGTTTTCCGTGGATAGAAAGAGCTTGTTTTCCAATGTCAGTCGATTTCATAGCAAGAAAGTTCAGAGGACTTTCCATGATACAGGGAAAGTCCCCGAGAATCAAACAAACTGATCTGAATAGAAAAGTTCCGAAATATATTCGTCAGTTTTCTTGAAAGTTCGATAGCGAGTTCCGCAATGATCGCTCAGCTTCTTGCTTCTCTTTGTCTGATACTGCCTCGATAAGCACACGGGAACGCGAAACGACAAAATTACCTTTCACTGACGAGATACTCCCGAAAGCCCGAATCGTCCGCAAGAACGCATTGGCAAAGCCGAGATTCCCCATCGACTCGCCAGTGCTCGACGAAGGATCCATGTCATGAGCGCTAGAAAGCAGGTCATCCGAGAAATGCCGCACAACTCCAAGAATTCCTTCGGGAACCACAAAGAGGCGGGTTCCGCTTTCCCTTCCAAAATCAGAATGAGAGACGGCTCGATAGAGAGCATTGTCTTTCAATGCTCCAGCTGAAGTATTTTTCAACGCACTCGAAACCGATTGCACAACGGACGCCCGTGGTCCCAATACAAATGTCTCACCAGAAGAAAGAAACGAGAACGAAAGAAGTGAGTAGGGGAAAGTCTCAGATAATGAAAATGAGTATACCGTTCCGACTGGCGTTTCCTTCGAAACAAGTCTTGCGTTCTGCTTCATAGCTTCTAAGACTTCGAGCTCCTCCCTCTCCAAAGCCACTCGATCTTCTTCGGCGTCCAGACAACGCTTCCGCGCTCCCAAAGATTCGCTTTCTGATCGTTCTTTGCATGCCATCGGAGATGCATTCGAACGAATCTCTGTCTCGCGCTCCTCTATCAACCGGCGAGCAAGCGCCGCGACCTTACTCATAAGCGAGATTGTTGCCGATGAATCATGTGTCTTTGCGAGAATAACTGCCGCTGGATCTCCATCCCCCGCAAGGAGCGCAAACGCAACGCTTCCGGACAGATTATCAATAACGTCGCCTTCGATATCAATATTCGCTGTTTGGCGAATCAAATCCCTCAGCCGTCCATACTCGAATCTCCCTCGATCCGTAAGACGAACGCGCTTGAAGTCATAGAACGATTCTTTCGCCGAATTATTCTCGGCGAAGATATCCGTCCATTGCCCGCCCACTTGCTCAGGAAAAACTGAAGCAAACGTCGAGTTCTCAGGAACGATACGCGTTTCCTTCATCCCATCTGCATCCTGCGCCCATTTCACCTCGAATCCATCTTCGTTCGCAGAGAACAGTGTTCCGAAAGACATTCGTTCCGGATATCGAAAGTACTCGGATGAAAAATCGCATTCGCCGGACTCACAGGAAGAATTGAGAACTTCAGCTGAGTCGATATCAAAAAGCATCATTGAAAGAACCTCTTTCGGATCTGGGTCTCCAAATTGTTCGTTGACTTTCCGGAATCGTTCCGCGATAGACGATTCATCTCTCCGAGAAGACAATCCAGTGACCGATCGGAATGATATCCGCTGTGATTGACGGTCAAGCAGAGCCTGAATATCCCCTTCAGAAGACGCACATACCCAGTTCCCACCGACAATCGCCTGGTATAAATCCCGAAATCGGAGAATCTCCGGAACATTGTCAGGGAGAGGCCGTTTCTTCTCCTTGTCCAGATTCACTCGATAGTAGGAAAAGCCCCGATAACTTTTCTCGGTAATAAAGGTGTCTTCTCTTTTTGCAACCTCCCGAAACATTTTCGCAGCTTGAAGAACATCGGTTACCCGAGCGACAACGATAAAATCGAGAAGCCCGCCCCCCTCACCCTTCGACACCGAATCCCCCAGAACTTCCGAACTTCCTGGAATCGATTGAGAAGCGAAAAGGCTCCCGCTTGTAAGATTTCCAAAAAAGGAAAGGCTTGTCTTCCGAATCCCATCACTAATCGGCTTCAAACTCGGGATCGCTATATAAGCGGAGTCTCCAAGAATCGGCTTCATTTCCGCCGAAAAGTCAATGTCAAAAGTTTTGAGAGAATCTTGGAAGAACTGAGAAATAGTCTCCCCCTCTCCAACCGGATCGAGATTCTTTCTCAATATCGAATACCCCGGAAATTTCTCGAGATGGCGCTCGAGCAACGTGTACTGTCCAGAATTTGGATTTATGTTCGCACGAAGGATAAACTCCGGACGATCAGGAAGCATTTCCAGTTCCGGGACTTGTTTGATGTACTTCAAATACCATTCCCCACCCCAAGCGACGAATACGATAAAGATGGCTGCAACGAGACGTCGAACCCTCCCTCGCCAAGAATTTGGCCAAAAAAAGAGAACCATTTTCAACAGAAAATTTAAGAGAGAAGCAAAAAAGCGATAGAGAGGTCCGCGAATTGCACCACTCTTCGGAAGAGATTCAGCATCAGAACTCCGCGCATAATCAGAGCTTTCCGGACTGTGCTCGCTCATAATTTGATTTACAATGACAAAACCTGGTCCCGAAATTGGTTCCCCCGATCAAACTCATTCTGGAATAGTCCAAAGCTTGCAGCTCCAGGCGAGAGCAAAACGACAGATCCCGACGGCGCAAATCGACGAGCAAGAGAAATCGCGTCCTTCATGGAAGAAACCTTTCCCAAGACCTTCTCCGAGCCTCCATCCAATCGCAGCAATCTATCAATTTTCTCGGTAGCATCCCCCTCGAACAATATGACTCCAAGTACATGCGGTGCATCGGAAATAGCCCGGGAAAGATGCTCGAATCGAAGGTTCTTATCGCTCCCCCCTGCAAGAATGACGATCGGCTTCTCAAAAGAATGGATGGCTGAAATTGCTGCATCCGGAACAGTCGCCGCCGTATCGTTATACCAGAGCACACCCTCTTTCTCAGTGATGAATTCAAGCCGATGTGGCACGCCGGAAAAAGAGCGGATGCCGCGGGAAATGTCATCGCAAGAGACATCGGACGCGCGAGCGACAGCGACGGCGAGAAGAATATCCAGAAGGATATGGCTTCCAATAGGACGGATATCTCGAGCGAGAACGAGGCTTGTCTCTTTCCCAAGTTCTCTCAAAATAACGGAGCCATCCTTCAGAAACACTCCGTCGGTTCCAGTATCTTCAGAAGAACACGCGATTGTTTTCGACGCGACCTGCTTCGCAAGCTGAGACACTTCGATTGAATTGGCGTTAAAGACAAAGATATCTTCCGAGTTTTGGAATCGGACGATATTCTTCTTATCGGAAAAATATTCCTCCATAGAAGAATAATAGTTCAGATGATCCGGATACAGATTCGTGAAAACGGCTATATGTGGACTTTTCCTTGCATTTGCGAGCGCCGAAAGTCTCCAGCTCGAGAGCTCGAAGACGACGATATCCGCATCCGGAATCTCATCAATCCGGGAAAGAACGGGGATTTCCCCGATCCCGACTTCGAGTACCCTTTTCCCGCCCTCCCTGAGGATATGCGCCACAGCAACTGATGTCGTCGTTTTTCCCTTTGTCCCGGTAACTCCAATAATTGGCTTGTCGCAAATCGAAAAAAAAATGCTCGAATCCATCTCAACAGGAACATTTGCAGCAAAAGCAGCTTCAATGCACGCGTCCGTCCACGGAATGCGAGGATTTTTCACCACGAGATCCACCTCCGTGAAATCTTCCTTTCGTTGAGACCCAAGCGAAAGAAAAACCCCAGGAAGATTACGGATTTTCTCTACGGAGTCAGCAAGTTCCGCTTCACCCTTTGCATCGGTTACGATAATTTCCTTCGCACCGCTCTTTGCAAGAAATTCCACAGTCCCCACTCCGCCGCCAGCAATCCCAAGTCCGTATACCGTCACTCGCTTTCCTCGACATGAAAATTTTCCACCCATAACACAATTGGATAATCAACTCCAAGATTGCCCCAAAAAAGTCTTCCTTCAAAAAATAAGGGGAGCGTATATTGCCACTGACCCCCCAAAGAAAAAACTCATTGACTCGCCAGCAATTGAGGCTCTACCAAAATTTCTCAAAAAATCCTGATCTTCGCCGAACGACAGTTCCTGAACGATTTCCAGTATACTCCCCGCCATCAATCACAACCACTCCATTCACAAGGACGAATGGAATACCGGAAGGATATAAGAAAGGATTCTCAACCGTCGATCGATCATCAACGGTTTTCGGGTTAATCAGCACGATATCTGCATAATTCCCCGTTGCGATAATGCCTCGCTTTTCAATCCCCATTTTCTGAGCTGGCTTCCCAGTCATTTTATGAATCGCTTCCTCCCACCCCAAGAGCTTCTTCTCTCGAACATATCGAGACAATATGCGAGGAAATGCACCAAAGCACCGGGGATGAATCGTTTCCCCGGTTCCCGCGTGAGATGATGGATACCCCACCCCATTTGTGCTTACGATCGAGAACGGATGTCTGATTTCCCGTTCGATATTCTCTTCGGAAAGCGCATCGAGAGAGACAATAGCGCGGTCATCCGACGCAAGTAAGACATCGAAAATCACGTCTTCCGGCGACTTCCCCTGCGCTTTTGCCATATCGAGCACATTCGTCCGATTCATCATTCGATTCAAAGAAGATACTGAGAGATACGCCGAGGAATAGTCGATTCGCTCCTCCCGAAGATCATGCGCCGCCTCCGCTCGAGTGGCCGGATTCCGCAGCCGCTCTAGCATAAGCTTCTTGCCGCCATCGGTTACCCACGTAGGAAGCAACGTGTATAACACTGATGCTGTCTGCCGATAAGGATATACGTCAAAGGAAATATCGATTCCCTCGGAGTCGGAAGCTTCGAGAAAATAAAGCGCTCGTTCCAATTCCTTCCAATATCTGCGACCGACAGACTTGAGATGGAGAATGTGGAGCCGGACACCTGATCGACGCGCCATCACGATCGCCTCCTCAACCGAAGCAGAGAGGTCTTTTCCTTCGTTTCGAAGATGCGCGACGCAGAGGCCATTGTATTTTCCGACCACTCCGGCAAGCGTTGAAAGTTCATGTTCAGTCGCTGGTCGCCCATGCGCATACGCAAGTCCAACCGACATGCCAAGCGCCCCTTCGCGCATCGATTGACGAACCATCCGCTCCATGCCCGATAATTCATCGGCGCGCAGCGTCCTCGATTCATCTCGGACAAATCCGCGCCTCAATGTCCCGTGACCAATAAATGTTCCGAAGTTTACCGAAAGGGACTTCTTTTCAATTTCTTCCAAAAGCTCCTCAACAGAGAGCCAATTAAGATTTACATTTCGAACATCCGTCCACTTTTGAATCGACTGAAGCATGGAAGAATCCGTAAGCGGCGCAAGCGACGAACCGCAAACACCACCGACAATCGTCGTGATACCTTGACGCACGAGACTTTGAAGATCGGGGTTGAGAAATATCTGCCAATGCGTATCGGAATGATTATCTATATCGATAAACCCGGGAGTTACATAATGCCCGGTTGCGTCAATGACTCGCCGCGCCCGCTCACTCCCAAGATTGCCGATTGAAACGATCTTTCCTTCCTTTACGCCGATGTCTCCGGAGAATTCCCGCTTCCCCGTTCCATCAAGAATGGCTCCATTTTTTATTACGACATCAAACATACCAAAAAACTCTCAAGGAACATCCTTACGCAAAAGAAATCCGCTTATCCATTTCGAGAAACGAGAAACGCCATATCCACCAACCTATTCGAATATCCCCACTCGTTATCATACCATGCAATCACCTTCGCAAGATTGCCGTCAACCACCTTCGTCAACGGAAGATCCACAATAGAAGACGCTGCATTCCCAATAAAATCAGAGGAGACGAGGGGTTCCCGTGTAACCTCGAGAATTCCGCGATATCGTTCGGAACGAGCGGCTTGTTCAAGCGATTCATTTATCTCTTCCGCCGTCGCTTGGCGCTGAAGAAGGAAAGTGAAATCCGTAAGCGAAACAATCATGGTGGGCACTCGAACAGAAATCCCGTCAAACTTTCCTTTTATGTCCGGGAGAACTTCTCCGATAGAAAGAGCGGCTCCTGTTGTCGTCGGCACGATATTTTGGTTCGCGGCACGCGCACGACGAAGATCATCATGAGGAGCGTCTTGCAAATTTTGATCCGCCGTATACGAATGAATTGTCGTCATCATCGCCTTCTCGATACCGAACGCCTCATGGATAACTTGTGCGACGGGTGCCAAACAGTTCGTTGTGCAGGATGCGTTTGAAACTACCTCTTCACCCTGATACCGGTCACTGTTGACGCCAAGCAGATACATGGGGATATCGCTTCCCTTCCCGGGAGCAGAAAGAACTACCCGTTTTGCTCCTGCTTCGATATGTTTCTTTGCAGCATCGCCTTTTACGAAGCGCCCAGTGCATTCAAGAACAACGTCGACATTCATGTCGCCCCACGGAAGCTTCGACGGATCCGGTTCCGAGAAAACCGGGATTTCACGACCGTCCACTATGATCGCACCTTCCTTTGAAGTGATCTCTCGATCGAATATCCGATACGCCGTATCGTATTTCAAGAGATGCGCCAGCGTCTTCGCGTCGGTCAGGTCGTTCACCGCCACCACCTCCGCATCCTCCCTCTCCATAAGAATTCGAAATGCCGTCCGACCAATTCGTCCAAATCCATTAATAGCAACTCTCATAAAAAATACTCCCGATTAAGAATTCAATTTCCCTCCGGTTCCGCCCAGTCGTTTGCCTTTCCCGCCGAGCCAAAAAGAGAGATTTTCTTTGCCACAGCAGCCGCGACGTTTTTACTTTCGTATCCCCAATTCTTTAGAATATATGT
>CAZETL010000034.1:0-10045 GCA_964515255.1 uncultured Bdellovibrionales bacterium
GCATCACGCCGATCCTCTCCATCATCAAGGGCGTGCTGGCGCGCGAGCCGAAGAGCCGTTTCTTCCTGTTCTATGGCAACCGCACCACCGAGGGCATGCTGTTCCTCGAGGAGCTGGAGGAATTGAAGGACCGCTTTCTCGAGCGGCTCTCGAAACGCTGTCGATCGTAGCGTATCGCGGGCCAGTCTCTCGCGCTGAAGTTGAATCAATTCGCGGAGTGAATTCCACTCTCTCACTGAGGAATCTCTTGTTGCGAGGGCTTGTCGAGCGAAGCGGAGATGTTTCAAATGGCAATAAGGGTGCGCGGTTCTCGGTTTCTTTGCAATTTCTCGAATCGATTGGAATTTCGGATATATCTGAATTGCCGGATTTTGAGTCGTTATCGCAACCGGAAAAAGTTGAAAAGCAAGCAGATCAGGAAGCTGGGCTCGTCTAGATTGGTAGGGGTCGGTATACTAGGTGCGGAGTGGACCTGAGTGAATCAATGCGCTATGGCTCGATATAGGAGAACAATCTTTTCAATAGCGGTGCCTCTGATCGTCGCGGGGGGAGTTTTTGCGTGGAAGGAATGGAGGGATGCAAAAGCAGCGCGATTATTCCCCGATGAAAATCGTGCCGCAGTGGCATCTCCCGTCTCTCGGCTGTCAGAAATTCAGGGAAATATCATTCCGGTTTCTTTTGAATCCCGAGAGCGCGCAGCAGAGCCTCTGCCGATCCGGAAAGAAGGGATCTACGATTTGCTTGTCCCGTCGGCGCATGCAAGTGTCCTTATGGATGCCGAATCTGGAGTTGTCTTGCAGGAGAAGAATGCTCACGACCATCGACAAATTGCTTCGCTTACGAAGTTGATGACAGCTATGATTGTCGTGGAGCGAATCGCAAATCTGGACGAGCAAGTTTCTCTTGACGCCGAAGTGCTGGCGACTGAGGGAACGAGAGTCGGCTGCCCTCGCTCCGGTTTTTGTAATGGCGAACGCTTTCATGTTGGCGAGACGCTTACCGTGAGAGACCTGCTTAAAGCGGCGCTTATGAATAGCGCAAACGATGCCGCTCTCGCGCTCGCAAAACACGTCGGAGGGTCCTTAGATTCATTTGTCGGTATTATGAACGATCGGGCGCGGCAACTTGGTCTTCAGAATACTCATTTTTGCACGCCGTCCGGACTCGAACCGGACGGACAGGAGTCATCGTGTTACTCATCGGCTTTTGACGTCGCCCGGATTGTGGCGAACTCTCTCAAGTACGACGTTATATGGGAGCTTGCCCGGACGCCTGGTGGTGAAATTATTTCTGCGGACGGAAAGTATTCGCACGATATTTTCAACACGGATCAAATGCTTGGAACGTCACCCAATCTCGTAGGGACAAAGACGGGATTTACGCCTCTTGCGGGATATTCGCTGCTTGCGGTTTCATTTGATCCGGATCGACACCATCGATTGGTATCCGTCGTGCTCAATGATCCTGAGCGTTGGTCGAGTGTAAAGAAGATGTTTTCATGGGCGTTTCAGTCGCATTACTGGCGATAGATACTAGCCGATTTCTCTATGCAAATTGCTTCTATCTCGACGATTCCTGAAGTTGCAAATGTGCTCAAAGTATTATTTACAGGGCTTATTTCATTTTGTCTCTCTTTTTATATCACGCCGATTTGGACGCACATTCTCTATCGGTACAAGATCGGCATTCGTATTAAAGAAACAGGCGTTTCCGGAGATAAGCTTACCTATGTGAGCTCGCTTCATGCGGGGAAATCCGGAACGCCGACCATGGGCGGTGTGATTGTATGGTTTTCTGTTGGTTTTTTCGCGATGCATTCCCATTTTGTCTTTCCTGCGATTGCCGAGTTTTTCAATACGAACTTTATCGCGCGCCTTGACTTTCTGAGTCGGTCGCAGGTATGGCTTCCACTTTTTGCGCTCGTTTCCGGTGGATTGCTCGGTCTCCTTGATGATTGGATGAGTGTCCGTGGCTTTGGCAAGAACAAGGGTGGCGGCATGAGATTTATCATGAGATTTTGGTGGCTTCTTGTGATTGCTAGCATGGGAGCGTGGTGGTTCTATGAAAAACTTGGATGGGATCGAATTCATATCCCGGCGGTTGGAGATTTTTCTATCGGGTGGTGGTATATCCCGGTTTTTATCTTCGTCATTCTCTTTTCGGCAATCTCTTCAAATGAGACCGATGGTCTCGATGGTTTGAATGGCGGCGTTTTGCTCCTTGCCTTTGGATCATTCTCGCTTATTGCGTTCTTCCAAAACAAAGTGGATTTGGCATCTTTTTGTGCAGCGGTTTCCGGATCGCTCCTGGCGTTTCTATGGTTTAATATTTATCCGGCGCGTTTCTTTATGGGTGATACGGGGGCGATGTCACTCGGCATCACGCTTGGTGTGGTAGCCCTCCTGACAAACTCTG
This sequence comes from uncultured Bdellovibrionales bacterium, assembly GCA_964515255.1. GTDB lineage: Bacteria > Patescibacteriota > Minisyncoccia > Moranbacterales > UBA1568. The sequence goes on from CAZETL010000034.1 coordinate 2,416, forward strand.
CACTTGCGCTTTTTATTATCGTCTTTATCTATGTCTTGGAATCGGCAAGCGTTGTTACTCAGCTACTCAGTAAGCGATTCTTTAAGAAGAAAATCTTCTTGGCTGCACCGCTCCATCATCATTTCGAGGCAATTGGATGGCCGGAACCGAAAGTGGTGATGCGAGCATGGATTTTTACGGTGATTACGGCAGTCATCGGGACGATTGTTGCTATTTTTGGCATGGGAAAACACCCTTAAGCATTGTAGGATAAGTATTGAAGTATTGCAGGATCGTTTCAACTTTCAACAGAAGGGTTTATTCGAGGGATAATATCTTCACTATGAGACTCAGAAGTGTCAGGGACGAGGACGTGTCGGGAAAGAAAGTGATTGTGAGGGTTGATTTTAACGTCGAGCTCAATGAAAATCGCGATGTTCGGGAGAAGTACAAAGTGGAAGCGGCGTTAGCTACTGTAGACTTTCTTCTTTCGAATGGGGCGCAAGTGGCACTTCTTACGCATCTTGGGCGGCCGGAAGGAAAGCCAAGCGATGAGTTCTCGGTTCGACACATCGCAGACGATGCCGAGCGTATTCTCGGTCGGAAAATCGTATTTATCAGTGAATGTACAGGGGCTGCGGTCGGTCGGGCACTCATGAATCTAGCTCCGAACAAGGTGTTACTCTTAGAAAACGTGAGATTCTCTCCTGGGGATGAGATGAATGACGAAGTTTTCGCTCGGGATCTCGCGGCGCATTTTGACCTCTTTGTGAACGATGCGTTTAGTGTGTGCCATAGGGATCAGGCAAGCGTGACAGGCATAACGAAGTTTCTCCCGAGCGTTGCGGGGCTGCATCTTTTGGAAGAAGTTCGGCGTCTCACGGAAGTCCGTGACCATCCAACGCATCCCGCTATCGCGGTGATCGGCGGGGCGAAAATTGAAACGAAACTCCCGCTCATTCGGACATTCGAGCAGAAATTTGACCGGGTATTGGTGGCAGGAAAAGTTGCTTGTGAAGCGCAAGACCAACACATCGAATTTTCTTCGAAGGTGTTCCTTCCGGAGGATTATGCATTGGATCGCCAAGATATAGGGCCGGAAACTATCCTCCGTTTCCGCGAGGAACTTCTTAGTGCAAAAACCGTGATATGGAACGGACCTCTTGGAAAATTTGAGAATCCGGAGTATGAAGCGGGAACGAAAGCGGTTCTTGAGGCTATTGTTGAGAGCGGAGCGGTTTCAGTAGTGGGAGGAGGGGAAACGATTATCGCGCTTGAGAAGGCTGGCGCGCTCGGGAAGATATCATTTGTTTCGACTGGCGGCGGCGCCATGCTTGAATTCTTGAGTGGCGACATATTGCCGGGGCTTTCAGCTCTTGAGAACTCTCTCTAGATTCTTTGTTCTTGTATGTGATTCCTGCTATATTGTGGGGGTAGTGATATTTCTATATTGTGAATGATCATTCGCCATTGAAGAGCATGGAAAGTCGAAACGAGAACGAATTGCAGGAACGAAAAGAAATCCTTCGTTCCCGGTTTTTGCTCGGAATGCTCCTTATAGTGGTAATGCTTTCAGTTGTAGCAGTGTACTACCGGGTATTCATCCGGAGGGATTACGAAGTTTCATTTGAATTTCCTTGTAATCCGGAGATTTCTTCCTGTTTCGCCCGTCCCGTATGCGATACAGATGATGGGTTATGTAGTTCGGGGGGCAATCTCATAGAGACGAGCTATTATCTTGTAGTTCATCGGATAGCTGGCAGGCTTCTTTCTGATTGTGGTGAGAGATCCCTTAGTGATCTTTCATGTGAGCGAGCCCTTTGCAATATAGGTGAGAAGGATTGCGAGGAGATTTTTTGTTCACCGGAGTTGGCCCCGGAAGGAGAATCGTGCATTGGCCCCGGTGTCACGCCTTCTGTGAGAGGCTCCGAAGGATCGATACCTAGGGCTTTGGAAGGGGAAAACTTCAACGCGAGAAGTGATAAACAAATTTCTTTAGAAAATTCTAATCCGAGCATGAAATCGGAAACAGAAATTGCTCCTGGAGGTGAGTTTCCGAGGGAGTGATTTCTTAGAATCGGCAGAATTTTTTGACAGCTTTAACGGATTATTACTGGATATGAGTATCGAGGGATCGTTTGTTCTAAGGCGTAGAGAAGCGTATAGACAAGAAAATTTCAGATAATCTTGTGAAATCGGACAATTTGTCCGATTTTTTTGACTCTTATATTTGACAATAATAGAAATTTATGTTAAAAATTAAAGTTCCAATTAGTTGCTAATGCGTGTTGCAAACTGCTATGAAAGTGTTGTTTGTTTCGAGAGATTTGTCTGGAGGAGATCTTTGTTACCGACTGAAAGAAGAAGGGCATGCTGTGAAGCTCTTCATTCAAGATGAAAAACAGCGGTGCAACTTGGAAGGTCTTGTTGAAAAGACGAGTGATTGGAAGCGCGAGCTTGGATGGGTTGGAAAGTCTGGACTCATTGTTTTTGACAGCACTGGATATGGGCGCGACCAGGACCGTCTTCGTCGGGCAGGCTATTCAGTTGTAGGTGGTTCGGCGCTTGGTGACAAAATTGAGGACCAGCGCCACTTCGGAAAGAAAGTTATGGAGCAATGCGGCATCCGAACGCTTCCTTCGGAAACGTTCCGATCGCTTGATGAGGCGATTCGTTTTGTGCAACGAGAGAAGGGAGAGTGGGTTGTGAAGCAAAATGGTCACGTGTCCAAGATATTCAATTATGTCGGTCAAATGGAGGATGGAAGTGATGTTGTAGAAATCCTCAAGACCTACAGGGAAAACAATAGTGGCGATGCACATGTCATTGAGCTGCAGAAACGGGCAAGGGGTGTGGAAATTGGTGTTGCTCGGTATTTTAATGGGCACGATTGGGTTGGCCCTATTGAGATGAATGTCGAACATAAAAGTCTTTTTTCGGGCGGACTCGGGCCGAAGACAGATGAAATGGGGACGCTTATGTGGTATGACCCGAATGATCGGAATCGGTTCTTTGTGGAGACGCTTTCTCGAATGAAGCCCTATCTCCAGGAGATAAATTTCCGCGGGGATATTGATATTAATTGTATCGTAAACAAATCAGGGATTTACCCGCTCGAGGTGACGGCTCGTTTTGGTTCGCCATCGACACAGCTACAAAGTGCACTCCATATTTCTCCATGGGGGGAATTTTTGAAAGCCATAGCGAATGGAGAAGCGTATGATCTAAAGTACCGAAATGGATTTGGGATTATCGTTCTTATTGCAACGCCGCCGTTTCCCTATATGGCGATTTCAAAACGATACTCAATGCAAGGAACGGGTATTTTTTTTAGTGAAAAATTAAGTCAAGGTGAAAAGAGTCGGATTCATTTTGAAGAGATTTCAAAGCGGGAGGATGGGAGTTTGTATATTTCAGGGACTCGGGGATTTGTTCTTGATGTAAGTGGGGTTGGGGTTTCAATAGAAGAAGCAAGGAAAAAAGCTTATGCACTTGCTGAGAAGGTTATAATTCCAAAGAAATTTTATCGGACGGATATCGGCATGAAATTTCTCGAAAAGGAAAAAGCTCTTCTTGAGGAATGGGGCTGGCTTTCGTCGAAGAAGAGTCAAAGATAGGGATCATTCTCTCGCCGATATATGACGGAAGCATTTCATTCATGGTTCTTTATTGCAATACTTGGAGCGATTCTTGGTGCGGCAGTGCAGATAACGGACGCATATCTTTTTGAAGACAATGTTTTCAAACACCCGTTCGAGCCGACGATAATCTCTGGCGTTATGCAGGCAATGTTCTGGTTAGGAACTCCGTTTATCGGACTGAACTTTCCAGACCGATTCTTGGTGGTTATTTTTTCGTTTTTTGGGGGAATATTCCATCTTCTATCGCTTTTCTTCTATTTTAGAGCAGTATTCGTTACCCGAGATGTCTCAGTTATCGCTATTTTCTGGAATCTCCTCCTTGGAGCAGTTCCGATTCTTGCATTTCTGTTCTTGCGCGAGACTCTTTCGATCCGCGAGTATATTGGTATTGCTATCTTGTTTGGGGGAAGCATAGTGATCTCCTATTCGAAGCGCGTGTCAAGACGAGAGTTCTCTCGAGTCTTTTGGACGATGATGGTAGCTGTTTTTTCTATGGCATTGTCCGTGACATGCCTTAAATGGTCGTACGACCAGTCGGGGTTTTTTCCGGTCTATCTCACTTACAATATCGGCATCGTAACGAGCTCGATACTTTTTTATGCCATTTTTTTAAAGAAACCGGAACGTTCAAGATTAAAAAAATTGACTGGAAAGTGGTTTCTCATCTTTTTTGTACTGGAGTTTCTTCAATTTTCCGGTGAATTTTTTTCGAGTCTTGCGATGAGCATTGGATCAGTTTCTCTCGTGACGGCGTTGGAGAGTGTTCAGGCGGTATTCGTCGTCATATTGAGCTGGTCAGCGTTTTTTCTTTTTAAGTTCATTCTTCGAAAGAAAGAATATCTTGCGATTGCTATCCGAGATTTTCAGATGAGAAGTTTACATCTTAAGGTTGTTGCAATTCTTATTATGGCACTCGGAGGATATCTTCTTCAACCTTAAGAGTACAGCTATGAAGGAGGTAAAAAAATTGAATCAGGGGTTTCTGGTATTTGAAATGAACCGAATGCATGTTACTGATGCGAAAGAAGCTTTGAAAGAGATCCTGGATTTGGAGGCAGCGTGTTTTCCGAAGAGTTGGCAATATGCCGATGCTGAGGAATATTATGCTGCGAGACTATTGGATGATCGATCAATTCACCTTTTCTTGAGAGAGGGAAGAGAATCTATAGGATACCTCCTTGCAAGACCGCTCCAAGACGCATACGGAGAACTCTCCCTGTATGATGCGGAGCTGGAGAACGATGAAGGATGCTGTTATCTTGAAACAATTGGTATTCGACCCGAGTATTCAGGCAGAGGAGGCGGATCATTGCTTCTCCGAAAGCTTTCAACTGTTGTGCAGCAAAGAACTCGGTATGAGCGAATTTCATCACATGTCAGAATTAAAACCGGGCTGGATCGGCTTATTGAGAAGAGTTTCCCGTATTCTTTGATGAAGAAGCGAGATATAGCTCATTGGCATTTCGGCGGCGATGAGCCGTATCGGTATCTCAAGTGGACGGTTTAATCAGAAATGTCCGCTTCGATACTATTTTGTGTTACAATAAAACAAAACTATTTTTGCAGTCTATGGTTTGTCCTGGGTATCCAGACCCTCAGTTTCTTTTCTTTTCATCGCAGGTACCGCCACTCCTCTATTATTCGCACATACCGACGGCGGCAATAGCTCTTCTTTTCGGATTATTTGTCTATATGAAGAATCGCTCGTCGCTATCCGGGCGCATTCTTTTTTTGATTGCACTTGTCTTTTTCGCATGGGCTCTCTGTGATCTCATTACCTGGACGAGCAATGATAGCGATGTCATTGTGTTTTTCTGGTCTCTTTTTGGGCTCCTATATGCGTTACTCTCGTTATTTTCGGTATATTTTGCTTCGGTGTTTATCGAGGGGCGAGATATGTCTTTGAAAGAGAAAGTTGCTCTGGGCGTCCTACTTCTTCCAATTCTTGTGCTGACGCCAACGCGTTTCAACATAGAAACATTCGACTTGTTGGCGTGCGGAATTCCAAGGGAGGGCGCATATTTCACGGGTTACTACTATGGTATTGGGTTCCTTGCGTTCTTTTGGATTTTATTCATGATCCTTCGCAGGCTCCGAAGGAAAGATATTCCCTGGATATCTCGGCTTCCAACGCTCTATATGGGCATTGGGATAGAGTTTTTCCTCATGTCTTTTTTCTTGAGCGGTTTCCTTGCGAGTATTCTTGTAGACTATGGTTATATAGAGGACTATAGTCTTGCCGACTACGGACTTTTTGGCATGCCGGTTTTCATTGGTCTTCTCGCGTACTTAATTGTCCGATACCGAGCATTCAATATTAAGCTCATCGCAACTCAAGCGCTTGTTGTCGCACTTGCTGTCCTCATTGGCGCGCAGCTCTTCTTTATAAAGACAACAATCAACTACGTTCTGACTTCGATCACGTTTCTCCTCTCTGTTGGATTTGGCATTGCGCTTATCCGCTCCGTGAGAGATGAAGTGAAGCGAAAGGAGGAATTACAAGCCTTGAGTAATAAACTTTCAGCTGCGAACGTTGAACTGAAGCGGCTTGATAAATCGAAAACGGAGTTTATCTCGATTGCTTCGCATCAGCTGCGGACGCCTCTCACGGCAATTAAGGGTTTTGTGTCGCTCCTCCTCGAAGGAGCTTATGGCAAGGTTCCTCAAGAAACCAAAGAAGTCTTGTCGAAAATATCCGTCGCCAATGAACGGATCATACAGCTTGTTGAGGATCTCCTGAACATTTCGCGCATGGAGACTGGTCGCCTCCAGTATGAGTATGCGGAGGTTGATATCGTTCCATTGCTTGGCGAATTGCGGGACGCTTTTTCTGTTTCGGCGAAGAAGAGGGGGCTTAGCTTGATTTTCGATGAGTATTGTGGGGATGTCCCGCTTCTTGTTTGGATCGATCGGCGGAAATCTTTTGAGGTAATATCGAACCTCATTGATAACGCCATCAAATATACCCTCTCCGGAAGCGTTCATGTTCAAGCCGAGAAAACGGGTGATTTTGTTCGCATCTCGGTAAGAGATACTGGGCTGGGCATTTCTCAGGATACGATGGCGCATCTTTTCTTGAAGTTTTCGAGAGGAGAGGGTGGGAGAAAAATGTTTGCAAATGGAACGGGACTCGGTCTCTATGTGGGGAAAAACCTCGTTGAGGCGCAGGGCGGGCGCATATGGGCGGAATCTGAAGGTCCCGGAAAAGGGTCAACCTTTTTTGGGGAGTTTCCGATGAAACAAAAAAGAGAATTCTCTGGTGAGCACCGGGTAAAGACCTCCCTGAAGGGAAGTGAGCATGAATGAGACGCTGGGCACCGAGATGGTCCACTCATTTCGTGCGCATTTTAGTTTTTCGGAGGACCTGTTGCGTTAATCGCGTAGCCATCCCTGCGTCATTTTGAATAGAATTGCCTCTGTACATTTTCCTGGATCAGAGTTCTGGCAGTGCCGAAAAGAGTGGCCGGTACATATCTTCCCGAATGTCGATGAATAACTCTTTTCGGTGAACTCTGTTGCAAAATTCAACGGGGGCTTTTTCGACGAGTGCCAAGGGCTGGCGTTCGTCCCCCTCTCCCATGACAAGAACTGCGGCTGCGGCGAGGCTGTCAGCGACGTCGGTGCGGGAGAATTTGAACCTTCTTCCGAAAATGTCCGATGTGCCGCGATAGTCTTTTATGCCGCGGAATCCGGCATATCCGAGCGCGATGCCGGTTACTCCGGCGCGAAAGGGAGCTGTTCTGCTGTCGGTGATCAGAAGACCGAGATGCTTGATGTGATAATGCTTCCGCAATGTACTCCGCAGCGAGTGAGCGACTCTAAAACTGTTCTTTGGTAGAAGAATGAGCTTGCCATTTGCGTTTGACTCGTCAATTCCAGCAGAAGCCATAACTATTCCATCCTTGATGGTGAGCCAGGCATATTTAGTTGGAATGGCAAATTCGCTTTCCGAGTGGATTAGTTCCTCCTTCGTCTTGTTATTTTCGACATTAGCCGTTCGTTTTTCTGCA
>CAZETL010000035.1:0-9753 GCA_964515255.1 uncultured Bdellovibrionales bacterium
CACGAGGAGTCCGCCGCGCTTGGCTATCCACATTGGAAGAGTCCTTGGCCAGAGTGTTACGATTGGCTATATTTTTTTTGCGCTGAGCTATTGAATGACGCCACGATAATGTTGCAAAGCTTCTTCATTCCAGTGGGATTCCTCAGGTTCGATGCGGGACCACTCGATGGAGAAACGGTGTGCGGTGTGTCCGAGTTCCTTTGCTTTGTCGAAGTCCTCCTCGTACCGGTGGTAGTGATCGACGGCTTTTCCGGAAATATAATTTTCTTGGTCGGAGGCTTCTTCCCCGAACCTTTCCTTCCAATGAGGAAGGTGTCCGAATTCAGAAAGCGATTTGCGCGCGAGCTCCTCGGCGTGTTTCTTTTCCCATTCAGACCAGTCGTTGGTTGTGTTTCCTTCAACTTGGTGAGATGAAGTAGCCGATCCCCAGAGGAAACCAGCAGGAAAAATTTTGAGCATATGAGGGTGATGAGTTCAAGGAAGTTCCCTGGAAATACTCACTCTGCGTCGAGCGGCAAGAAAGCGGCTTGATTCTCTTTTGCAGCGCAAGCGACATGGGATCCTCCCTTGGCTTGAATGGAGATCGCGCGCGCTCCTTTCAGAAAATCGCTTGTATATTGGGCGACAATGGATCCGTCCCCGGTATCGTACTCTATGATTCTTCCTGATGCGCTATCGAGCGCGAAGAGCGACGAGTCTGATTCGCCGATTGAGAGGTCTGAAAATACAGCGGGCGCGGTCGGGACTTCGAACGGGATGTTTCTTTCTATGCCGCGAGAGTAGGATTTGATGCTATTTGTCCCTGAGAGATACACGTATGTGCCGACGGCAAGTTTGGTATCGAATGTGATTTCAGCTGCTTCTTTGAGCCATGACGATCCTGCTCCGAACCCGCCTTCCACTCGGGGGAATCGGCGGATACTTCGGCTTTCCGGGTCGAGGGTATAGAGATAGGTGGTGGAGGCGGCAATGCTTGAAGCTTTCCGTCCCTCCTCGAACGGAGACTGCTCTGTGCGGAAGCGATTATTTGCCGGAGTATAGAGCGAGAGTGAGCCATCTCTTCCAAAAATGAAGAGCGTATTGATATCTCTCATTGCTGAAATATGCGCAATCTCGTTTCTTGAGGGAATCGCGAGAGCAATTGCTTGTCTCTCTCTTTCGTTTACGCGGAAGATAGACGTTTTCGTCGAGAGGAAGAAATTTTCGCCGAGGCTTTCGAGAGAAACGATATTTCCATCGATAGTGATAGGGGCGCCAATTTCGACCGAGTGCACGTTTCCATCGCGTGTGGCGCCGGGAGGTGGGTTTCCTGTGGCCGCCATGGACGTGGCCGGAAGCTGCGCATCTGTTTTGGTGTCTGCTGGCGCGCGGAACATCGAGGCGACGACAATTCCGGAAAGAATCGCAATGCTTACTCCGACGACGATGAGGCGATTTTTCCCCGAAAGAGACCTCCAAGGTATCAGGGAGATGTGCGCGCCCTTTGCAATAAGAACGGGAACATGCCTGAAAGCTTCCGCTATTTTTTGGATTCTCGACTCTCCGTCGCGGACGGGTATGCGGAGCGGGAGACTCGTTGTCGGGAGATACTCGGAGAGATTTTTGGCTTTAGCGACAAGGCGAAACAGGATAATGCGAATGAATGGAGGCGTGAGACGTTCGTCTCTTCTCGGATTTTGATCCGAATGAGAGTCCGTTCTTGAGGCATCTTCTTTGTTTTGCAGGGCATCCTGATAGTTGTCCGCCGTGGGATTCGATGATCGTTTCATTCGCCATTCTTCCCATGATTCTCGAATCTTCTGCGCCAGAAGAGAGGCTATTTTTCTTGTTACCTCGAGGAGGCGGGAACATTCGAATCGGCAGGTCCGTTCGAATTGGGAAAGGGCGTGGCGGATATTGTGGAAAATATCATGCGCATGCTCCCAGCGTTCACTGGTGATTTCTTTGGGGGTATCGCCTGTTACGTAGATATGGCCGGTTTTGTTGTCGATGCGTTCTTTTTCCTGTTCAGTTGTCTGGCGTTCTTCGAGGCCGGCTTTCACGCTTGTCCCTGTTTGCTTTGATTGCTCGAAAGTGGAGAGGCTCCAAGCATTTGGGACGAGACCTGGGGAGGCGAGGGTTCTTTGTCTTTGCGGTGCGAGGGGGCGTCTATATTCTTCGGTTGCTTGGATTGAAATGAGTATGCTTGCAGCGCAGTCGAGTTGATTCACAATGGCTGTCCGGAGAAAGCGCTCGAATCCGTCATTGGAGAGGCGGATTGCAGATCGTTCGAGCTCGGCTTCCGGCAGTATAGAGAATATTTCCGGCGTCGTAGCGATGATTCGATCTCCCGAGCACACTTTGCCACTCGCGACATCCGTGAATGTTTTCATGGGATGAAGTTCTTCAGCTGTGGCAAGTCCCTCGCTTACGATGGAAAGTCGCTGGTCCCGAAAGAGAAGCACGTGCGCGTTTCCTGCGACGGAAAAGTGGAGATTGTTCTTCTCAATGGCGAGGATCGCCGCATCAAGCGTCCCGATCCACTCAGTGTTTCCTTCGCGAGCGAGTTCCGAGAGCCCTAGGTTTATCTTGTGGAGGCATGCTTCGAAACTTTCGATAACTGAACGCCGATGATTTGCGTAATATTCTTTCTTTGCGAGCGAAGAAAGGAAATTGACGATATAGGCGGAAGATTCACTGTGATCTCGAATCGAGAAAACGCCTGCGAGCATCCCGAGGGGTTCCCGGGCTATATTGTCAGGAAGGGAAGAAAAACAAGCAATATACGGCTTCAAAAAACCGCTTTTTGCGACGGATACCTCAAAGGCCGTCGGCGTTATTTTTTCTGATGCTGCCGACGGGTCGTGTTTTTTCAGCATAGATGCACAAATTATAGCATACGATTTATTTTTCTCGGAGGTGTTTTGACTTTCGGCTTTCCAGCCTTATAATTCACTTCACGGTGGTATTTTTCTCTCTCAGTATGTCCGATATCTTTGAAACGCTTTTTGGTTCCAAAACCAGATCGAGATTGCTTCGGCTCTTCGTATTGAACCCCGAGAAGAGCTACACTACCGAGGAGATTGCCGAGAAAGCGATTTTGCTTCGTGCGCCACTTTTGCGCGAGGCGCGGTCTCTTGTTCGGATAAAGTTTCTTATCGAGCGGACAAAGTCCGGGAAGCCGATATTTTCGGTCAATCCAACTTTTCCGTTCTTCTCTGAGCTTCGAACATTGTTCCTCCGGCCGGATTCAAGCGCCTATGAGAGTATGTTCAAGAGAATCCAATCGATTGGCGATGTCCGCCTCCTCCTCGTAAGTGGCATTTTTCTGAACTACCAGAAGAGCAAAGCGGATATGATTTTGGTGGTGAATAGTCCGAGCCGGGCGAAATTGAAAGCGGCGATCAGTTTCATTGAAGCGGAGATTGGGAGAGAGATCCGTTTCGTTCTCATGAGCGGAGAAGAGCTCCAGTATCGGCTGAATATGATGGATCGGTTTCTGATGGAGTTTCTCGAGAATCCGGTTCGAGAGATTGTCAATAAGGTTCCCGAACTGAAACGATTCGTTGCTGGACTTCGGAAATAGGAGATTGGATTCCTAGTTTCTTATTTTTGCCTCGAGGCGAATGTTGATATGAGTATTCTTTTCCCGCTTCTTTCGATCGCTTTTCTCATCATGCTGGGAATTTTTGTATTCGATAGGTTTCGTCTTAAGAGTCGTGAGTCTGAGAGGAATGAGACGAACTTGCTCCGTGAGGAATTTGCGCGGCGGATGGGGGAGATGCATCGCGCAATGGCGGAAGATATGCATCGGTTCTCAACCTCTTTTCTGCAGCAGATGGGAAATTTCCAATCGAATGTCAATCATCGTCTTGAAGACAACACTCAAACATTGCATCAGAGGCTTGATACGGCGGCGAGATCGTTTGGTGAAGTAGGGAAGGAAATGAATCGCGTGCGAAGCGAGGTGGGCATCGCTCTTGAATCAGTTCGGCATTCCAGCACGCGCATTCTCGAGGTGGGGAAGGATGTTCGGTCATTGCAGGATATTCTCCAGTCGCCGAAGTTACGCGGCGGTTTCGGGGAACTTCTGCTTGAGGATATGCTCTCGACGCTTCTTCCGAGGGAGCATTACTCGATGCAGTACATGTTTAAGAGTGGAGAAGCGGTCGATGCGGCGATTCACTTGAAGGGGGGCATTATAAGTGTCGACTCCAAATTTCCTCTCGAGAATTTCCGGCGTCTTGTCGAGGCGGCGTCCGACGAAGATCGAGTGTCGGCGCGGAAACTTTTCTCGGCTGATGTGCGGCGACATGCTGACTCGATCGCGCGGAAGTACATCGTTCCAGAAGAGGGGACGCTGGGATTCGCGTTTATGTATATACCGGCTGAGAGCGTGTACTATGAGATCATCGTGAAAGACAATGAAGGAGATGGTCTTGTCGAATATCTCTTCCGGAAGAAAGTAGTCCCGGTGTCGCCGAATTCTTTCTACGCGTATATGCAGACGGTGCTTCTTGGTCTTCAGGGAATGCAAATTGAGAAGCGAGCGAAAGAAATGCTTGGAAATCTTGATCGATTGGGACGGGAATATGAGCGCTTTTCGAAGGAGTTCGAAGTACTCGGGAGCCATCTTTCGAATGCCTCGAAGAAATATGAGGAAGCTGAGAAACGTTTGGGAAAGGTTGAGGATCAGATCGAGCGGACGCGAGTGAGGAGGAGTGATCCGACAGAAGCAATCGAGGCGGAACATTGAGAAATGCGTGACCGATCGGACATGGAATCCACTTCCGACAACCAGGCTGCTTTCAAAAACACAGGTAAGCTTCAGCGGGAATACCTTGGTCTTCGAGGCTTCCTTTCGGACGCTTCCCGAGTGCTTACGCTCCTTGCCGCTATTCTTCTCAATCTCTTCCTCTGGCTTGCTTTTTTCTTTCGCATCGGATTTGGAGATGCCGTCACGGTGATTCGGTACAATGCTTATTTTGGGATTGACCTGACAGGGAATGCCTCCCAGGTGTTTCTTATTCCGGGGGCGGCGCTTCTTGTGTTTGGTCTCCATCTGGTTCTCTCGCTGATTTTTTTTCGTTGGAGAGAGCCGTTTCTTTCTTTCCTTCTCCTTTTGTCTGCTCTTCTTCTCCAAATCGGGGCGCTTATTGTGGTGATAGCGCTTCTTTTGGTGAATTGACTCCTCTATGGGTGGCGTTTCCCTGTATCTCCCTCCTTTCCTTTCATCGTTCTCTTTGGCGATTCTTGGTTTTCTTCTCCTTTCCTTGTTCTTGCGTCGTTGCAATGCTTGCCAATTCTCGATATGGAAGCGAAGAGGTGGTCTCATATTTCTCTTCTCGTTTTCGACCGCCGTTCTCTTGAACCAATCCCTTGAGATTTCTTCGCAAATCGCAGGTATCCTTATCGGGCTCTTCTGTATTGCCATCTTCGGTTTTCTCGATGATCAACGCTCTTTCGGGTGGCAGTGGCAACTTATTTTCCAGGTTGGACTTGTTGGGATTTTGCTTGTGTTTGGGTTCCGGATCTTCTCGCTTCCAGTTCCGTTTCTTGGGACAATGTTTCTTCCCTCTTCTATTGCAGGGGAGATCGCAAGCGGCACGACGCTTCTTATCCTAGTCGTTTTCCTGGTAAATTCGCTCAACTGGGCGGATGGGATCGACGGTCTATTCCCTGGAGTCGTGCTTGTTTCTTCATGCATACTTTTTCTGCTCTCGCTTTTTCCTGACGTGAACCAGCCTCCGCTCGGGATTCTCTCAATGGCGCTCCTTGGGTCGATGGGCGGCCTTCTGATATTCAACATTGCTCCGGCAAGATTTTTCGCAGGGACGTCCGGTTCTTTCGGTGCAGGATTTCTTCTTGCGGCGATGGCTGTTATCTCTGGAACGAAGATTGCGACACTCTTGCTCGCGCTTGCTATTCCCGCGGCGGATGCGCTCTGGGTCATCGGCGAGCGTGTCCGGGATGGAAAATCGCCTTTCCAAGGAAGAGATGGCCGTCACTTGCATTTTCGTCTTCGAAGCCTCGGATGGTCGGATATTGCTATTTCACTTCTGTATGCCGGACTCACAGGGATTATCGGAATTTTGGCGCTTTATACGAGGTCAATGGGGAAATTTTTCGCAATCATCTCGGTTTTTCTCCTGGCATTCTTTCTTATATCGTGGATACGGCAATCCGTTCAGCGGCGGGGAAGCGAGATTATTCAGGGATGATTCTTTATCGGGGAAATTTGTGCTACAATTCGAGTAGTGATTTTTAAGAAAGACCGCTATGGGAGAGAAGTTTCGAATACTTCTCGTGGATGACGACGAGGAGACGAGAAGTTTGTATGCGGAAGTGTTTCGCGGCGTTGGCTTCGATGTTTCGGAAGCGAAAGATGGTCTCGAAGGACTGGAGCGAGCGACGTCGTGGCATCCGGATGTTATTTTTACTGGCATTATCATGCCGCGAATGGACGGATTCGCGCTCGTTGATGCGCTTCGGTCGAATGTTGCGACGGTTTCGATTCCAGTGGCATTCTGCTCTCACCTGGGAAGGCAGGAAGATCAAAAACGCGCTCAGTCGATCGGCGTGAAAGAATTCATTGTCCGCGATATCGTGACGCCGAACGAGGTGGTGGCTCGGATTCGAGCGCTTCTTTCTCGAAGCGAATACCTCATCTCGATCGATTCGAAAGCTCTTGATGCGTCGAAACTGGCTTCCGATCTTCGGATTCAGCCGGATTTTTCTTGTTCGGAGAATGGTGGCCAGCGATTTGCGCTTCGGCTCCGACTGAAAGACGTGTCACTCCGAACTTTTGAGGCGGAGCTCGTGTGTATTCCTTGAGGTGATTCCGTTTTTCCGCCCGTGAGGGACTTATCGTCACGCTATTGGCGGATTTCTTGTGACGGCGTAGTTTCTTGACGCCTGCCCTAGCTTGATGGGCTGGGAGACGTTTCATAGTCTCTTGGATGCAGGTAGAGAGGGGCGTCTGCGCGAAGGGATATTCAATTGTTGTGATTCTATGAAGCGACGATGGAATATACGATCTTCTTTCTCTGGAACGGAAACTCTTTCGGTTTCCCCAATTGAACAGCTGCTTCTTTTGCGGGGCATTGATTCTGAGGAGGGCAGAAGGAAGTTTCTTTCTCCGGATTATGATGAAGATCTGCATGACCCGTTTCTTTTCTCCGATATGGAGAAAATCATTTCCCGTGTCGGAAGAGCAATCGATAAGAGTGAGCGCGTAGGAGTGTTCGGAGACTATGATGCCGACGGCGTGACGTCATCCGCGATCCTTCGCCGCGGGCTAGAGCGGCTCGGTCTCCAGGTTTCGCCGTATATTCCCGATAAGCTTACCGAGGGGCACGGGCTTCATTGCAATGCTCTTGATGCATTTGAGCGGGAAGGAATACGGCTCGTTTTTACAGTTGATTGCGGCATGATGAATCACTCCGAGATTGCCGACGCTGTGGGGCGTGACATGGACGTCATTGTCATCGACCATCACCATGTGCCCGAGGAGCTACCGAAAGCGTTCGCCATTGTAAATCCGAAGTTCCCGGATTCGCCGTATCCATTCCATGACCTTTGCGGCGCTGGGACGACATTTCGAGTCGTGGACGCTCTCTATCGCCGATTTCTCCCAGACGCAAGGGGGGAACTGAAATGGCTCCTCGATCTAGTGGCCATCGGGACAGTGGCGGATTGCGTCCCGCTTGTGGGGGAGAATCGTGTTCTGGTGAAATATGGCCTTGTCGTATTGTCGAAGACGCGGACGGTGGGACTCCGAGAAATGTTCCAAGTGGGTGGAATAGCGGTAAGTGAGGATCAGATGCCCAATGCGGAAACAATCAGCTTCCAAATCGGACCGAGGATAAATGCGGCGAGTCGCATGGCGCACGCAAAGACGGCGCACGATCTTCTTATGACGGAGCTTCCAGCTGAGGCTCGATTGCTTGCTCTCGAACTTGAGGCTCAAAATCGGTCGCGCCAGAAGACGAGCGAGGCGCTCGCCCGCGAAGTGAGAACGGTTGCCGAGCAACTTTTTCGGAATAAGAAATTTATTTTTGCCGTCGGCGAGCATTACTCTTTCGGCGTTGCAGGCCTTGTCGCTGGGAAAATCGCGAACGAACTTGGGAAGCCGACGGCGGTGTTCTCAAAAGGGGAAACGGAGAGCATCGGATCTTTCCGAAGCATTCCATCTCTTAGTATTATCGAGGCTATCGGCGAGTGCGCCGATCTTCTGGAAAAATTTGGAGGGCATTCGCAAGCGGCTGGCGCGACGGTGCGAAATGACAAGCTCGAAGCTTTTTTCGAGAAACTCGAGCAAGTAATAAACCGCAGATTGTCGGAAACGGTAGTTGAGCCGGTGCTTGATATTGATCTCGAGCTCTCTCCCCGGCTTCTTACGGGCGACCTTGCGCGCGGTCTTCGTCGGCTTGAGCCGTTTGGCATTGGAAATCCGGAACCAACGTTTTTGGTGCGCGGAGCGATTGTTCGAGAAGTGCGGCTTGTTGGGAATGGCGAGAAGCATCTCAAGCTTTCGTTTTCCACTGACGGTGGTGTTTTCGGCGGGATCGGGTTTGGCATGGGAGAGGAGTGGGGAAAGCTTATTGTTGGCGATCGAGTAGATGTCGTTTTTCGGTTTGGGGAAAATCAATGGAATGGGTCGTCTCGACTTGAGTGGCGGGTGCTTGACATGGCCGTTTCGGAGCAGTAGAATCCCGGCAGATATTGTGAAGGGGTAGCTGAAGTCCTTTCACAATCCGGGTTCACCACAGAGACATCGCGTGAGAGCGCCCTGCCCCTGGTGGTGTTTTTTTATTTCCCTTTTTGTTCTATCGATTCTTGAATGGCTGAGGAGGCTCTATGCAGCGTCATCTTGAGATTTTCCTCAAGCGAACCGTGGCTGCTCCTGATACCTGGGATGAGGTTTTTGGTTCGATTTCCGCTCATATTATTCCAGCGGTAATACTGCTCCTGATTATTTTCCACATGGAAAATGTTGCCATTGGTTTGTTTGTCCGAAAAAAAGGGATGGATAATCGATCGCTAGCGGAGAATGAAATGCTCTGGCTTCTCTCTTCGGACGGAGCAGCTGCATTCAGAAGTCGGCATCGGATCTTGGTGTCGATGATACAAGGATTCACACAGGAGGATCTCTTGCAAGCAAGGCTACTCGCTCAGCTGGTCCTTCTCCATAGCAGCGCCCATTATTTCCTAGTCAGCATTAACCGGGGTGGTTGCCCGACGGAGTCGGATTTGGCCGGAGACAGGGCTCTGCAGGTCCGCTGGTCATTCCGGCTTTTGCTGTTTGTCTATAGCGCCGAAGAATTCCAAACGCAGCTGGAAAAGGAATTCTTCGAAAGAGGATCTGTCGAATGAGATTGCGGGAGGTTTGTGTCTTGAGTCGAGAGAATTATTTCCGCCGGGGTTGCATGAAGCAGCTCCGGTTTTTTACTTCGGAGTGGAAAAACGGGAACAATAGAGTTATAATTCACTTATATGGAACGCATTGTCATGTATACGGATGGAGGATCGAGAGGAAACCCGGGGCCGTCCGCGCTCGGTGTTTTTATTGAGACATTGAATCTCCGCTTCGGAGAGTTTCTCGGGAGAGGCACGAATAACGAGGCGGAGTATGCGGCGATTCTCTCGGGAATGAAGAGGGTTGTCTCTGAAGTCGGCCCCGATCGGGCGCGAACAATTCATCTTGAGTGTCGGATGGATAGCGAGCTCGCCTGTCGCCAGCTCAACCATATTTACAAAATTGAGAACGAAAAA
>CAZETL010000036.1:0-9516 GCA_964515255.1 uncultured Bdellovibrionales bacterium
TCTTGCGGCGCGTTCCTGAAATCTTCCGGATTTTGTTCGAATTGTAGTTGTCCCTCACTCCGAGCCGAAGACGAAGCCGAAGGCGTGCAATTTCGGCCTCTCTCTCGCGACCGGCGAATATGTGGTGATATACGATGCTGAGGATATCCCGGATCCTTTGCAACTCAAGAAGGCATATCTCGGGTTTCAGTCTCTTTCGAGAGATGTCTGGTGTCTTCAGGCGAAGCTCAATTATTTTAACGCGAATCAGAATATTTTGACGCGTCTCTTCACGGCGGAGTATTCGCTTTGGTTCGACGTCATGCTTCCTGGACTTCAGTCAGTCGCGACATCTATTCCGCTTGGCGGGACAAGCAATCATTTCCGCCGGACGGATCTTCTCCGTCTCGAGGGTTGGGATCCGTTCAATGTGACGGAGGATTGCGATTTGGGCGCGAGAATTTTCGCTCGGGGATTTCGAACGGCGATTATCGATTCGACGACGCTTGAAGAAGCAAATAGCCGGGTTGGGAACTGGATCCGGCAACGGTCTCGGTGGATCAAGGGGTACATGCAGACCTACCTTGTCCATATGCGAAATCCCATCCAATTCTTCCGGGAGAATGGGATTCACGCGCTTCTCTTCCAATTCATCGTCGGGGGGAAGATCGCCTTCATGCTTGTGAATCCGATCCTATGGCTTGAGACGATTCTTTATTTCTCGTTTCGACCGCTTCTTGGTTCGACGATCGAGTCATTCTATCCGAATCTGGTGTTTTATATGGCGGTAGCATCGCTTGTCGTCGGGAACTTCCTTGCTATCTACTACTACATGGTCGGGTGCGCAAAACGCGGGAAATGGGATCTTATGAAGTGGGTGTTCCTTATACCGTTTTATTGGATGCTTGTCTCAATCGCCGCCTTCCTTGCGGCGTATCAGCTTTTTGTGAAGCCGCACTATTGGGAGAAGACGGCACACGGTCTCCATGTGGCGCAATCTCGAGCGAAGAGAAAAAAAGAGGAGACAAAGAAGAAAACAAAGGCCGCGCCAATGGCGGCTCCGGTTCGAGAGCGTATCGTTATTTTTCCTGATGATGCTGTCTCCTATCGGAATCCCCGTCCGACCTATGACATTTTCTCGAAGGCATCATCAACGACAGTCTCCTTTCTGTTGCGAATGACAGGGAGGATTTCTCTTTCAAACTTCCTTTCGAGTGGATGGAGCAGCGCCATGAAGTTCGTTCTTTCGCCAGAGGGATTTTTCATTGGAGCGATGTTTGGGTCGAGCATTTTGAATTTTCTCTTTAATGCGTTTCTCGGGAGGGCGGTTTCTTTCGAGATGCTTGGAGAGGTAACGCTTCTCAATACGCTCTGGTACCTTGCGTTGATTTTCATCAATCCTTTTGCAACCACGATTAATCGAGAAACCTCCTTTCTTTTCGCTAGAAATGGCGAGAGGGAGGCTCGAGCACTCTGGGCGTCGATGATCCGCATCGGGCTTATTGCCTCGGTGTTTTTTATGGCGGTATGGCTTTTTCTCGTACCGTCTCTTCTTGGATTTTTCCGCGTTGGCGATCTTGGTCTTCTTGTATCGTTTGCGCCGCTCCTCTTGATCGGGCTCATTGCTTTTGGAAATTTCGGATATCTTCAGGGAGCGCTTCGTTTCCGTGCGGCGGCAGCGGTATCGATTTTAGAATCGGCATCGAAACTCATCCTTCTCTTTTTTTTCATCGGATTCGGTCTCGAGCAGTATATCTACCTTTCGATACCGCTCAGTGTTCTTTTTGCCGCCGCATCATCGTTTTTCTTTATTCCGAAAGCGTTTACGTCTCTCTCTAGAGCGGAATCCAATCGGTCTTTCCCGAAGGAGCTTTTCCTTGCGGCGATTCTTTCGACGATGTCGACGACGATTTTCACGACTGTTGACGTTTTGATTGCGAAACATTTCATGTCTGAGCGCGCTGCCGGAGAATACGCGCTCTTGTCACTTGTCGGGAAAATCATCTTCTTTCTTGGAACGATGCCGAATATGTTTATGGTGACTTTTGTCGCGAGAAACCGCGGGCTCGGGCAAGGAACGGAGAAAGTCTTTCGGGTAATCTACTTGGCTTCTGCGGTCATCGTGGTTGTCGGAGTGATTCTCTTTGGATTTCTTGGAGAGATATTTTCGGTGTTTCTCTTCGGCGAAAAGATCCTTGAAGTTGCCGGACTTCTTCCTTTGTACACGGCGGCGATCGGTTTCTTTACGCTTTCGACTATTGTTGTGACCTACCATCTTGCGAACAAGCGATACATTTTCCCTTTCGTTGCCCTTTTTGTCACAATCGGCGAAGCTGCGGGAATATTCCTGTTTCACTGGTCGATAGAGTCAGTCGTATGGGCGGTATTTCTCTCGAGTTTCTTCGGATGGATCTTCCTTGGCGCTTTACATCTTTTTGAACCGTACTCCCGTTTTGTGGGGAGAGCTATCCGGGATTTCTTTGGAGCGTTTCGAGGCCGTTTGCCGGAAGCTCCGATCCCTTTGTCTGGACGGCGTATTTTGATTTTTAACTGGCGAGACACTCGGCACGCTTATGGTGGCGGGGCAGAAGTGTATGTGGAAGAAATAGCGAAGCGTTGGGTTGCCGATGGTCATGCCGTGACGCTTTTTTGCGGGAGCGACGGGAGGTCTCCGCGCCATGAGACGCGCGACGGAATTCGCATCGTGCGTCGAGGCGGATTTTATCTCGTGTATCTTTGGGCGGTCGTGTATTATTTCGCCCGATTTCGAGGAAAGTATGATGTCGTGCTCGATTGTGAAAACGGCATCCCGTTTTTTACTCCGCTATATGTCAAGGAACCCGTCGTTTGTCTTCTGCACCATGTGCATCAGGATGTATTTTTCCGATATCTTCCGAAGCCGCTTGCGCTCCTTGCGAGTTTTCTCGAGAAGAAAATGATGCCGGCAGTGTATGCTCGCGTTCCATTTGTTACTGTGTCGCATTCGAGCAAGATCGAGATGGAGTCGATTGGCATTGGAAAAGCCGGCATCAAAATCGTGCATCCGGGCGTCCAACTCGATGAGTTTCTCCCGGCGGACCGGAAGACTGACCGGCCGACGGTGCTGTACCTCGGTCGGCTCAAGGCGTACAAATCGGTTGACGTGTTGCTTCGAGCGTTTCGCCGAGTCATCATTGAACGTCCGGAGTCGCGGCTTGTTATCGCGGGTGACGGCGACGAGATCGGACGCTTGCGTCAGCTTGCGTTCGAAGAACTCCGGCTTGGCCGGGACCGCGTTGAGTTTCTCGGATTTGTCGATGAGGAAAAGAAGAAGTCTCTTTTGCAAGAAGCGTGGATGCTTGTGAATCCGTCAATGATGGAGGGGTGGGGCATTGTCGCTGTTGAGGCGAACGCTTGCGGTACGCCGGTTATCGCTTCCGATGTCCCGGGGCTTCGCGATTCGGTTCGGAATTCACTTTCTGGATTTCTTGTGCCGTATGGCGATGCGGAGGCACTTGCGGAGAAGATGCTGCTCCTTATCCGCGACCGGAAGCTTCGGGAAGATATGAATCAATGTGCGCGCGAATGGGCGGAACATTTTGATTGGAATTCGTCGAGCAAGCTACTTTTTGACGCGGTCGCTGTAAAGAAGCAAGATTCGAGCTCTTTGCTATGAAATCATTTGCCGTGACAATCGGAATTCCCGCATATAATGAAGAAGCGAACATCTCGTTTCTCCTTGAAGGCATTCTGAGGCAAGACCGACACTCGTATGAAGTGAAGGAAATACTTGTCGTCTCTGATGGAAGCACGGATGAAACGGCGAATATCGCCAAGCGATACGAAGCTTCCGGCGTTACGGTATTCGACGATGGGAAGCGGAAGGGGAAGGCGGCTCGGGTGAACGAGATATTCCGATCGGCGCATCCGGAGTCCGGTGCGATCATTCTTCTCGATGCGGATATTTTGCTTTCTGGAAGCGATGTCTTCGAACGTCTTGTATCCGCGGTTCGCGAGGGGAATGATCTCGCATCCCCATCACTCGTAGCGGTGCCGGCAAGGACGTTTTTCGGGCGGGCGATTGTCGTGAGTCATGAACTTAAGCGTCTGACGTTTGCGGAATGGAAGTCGGGACAGAATGTGTACTCATGTCACGGAGCGGCCCGCATTTTCTCGAGACGATTCTTCTCCGCTTTGAATTTTGTCGAAAGCGTCGGGGAAGACGCGTATTCTTACTTTTCTGCGAAATCGCATGGGTTTCGCTACGCTTTTCTTCCGTCGGCATCGGTTGCTATTCGCGTTCCGGAATCTTTTGCCGATCACCGGAAGCAGAGTTTTCGGTATGCCTCATCCCGCTCGATGTTTGAGAAGGAGTTTGGCGTTGAAATGATCCGCAGCGAGTACGCATATCCGAAAATTATCCTCGCTAGGAATTTCCTGAATTTATTTCTTCGGCACCCTCTTCTGCTTTCCGTATATGTCTTCGCAATGATTCGACTCCGCCTGTCTCGTGTTCCGAAAGCGTCATCTCTCTGGGAGGCGGCGTCGAGTTCTAAGAGAGTGAATTGACCCCCATATGTTCTCAAAGGCGTTCAAATCCGTCATATCTTTTTTTCGTCCTGCTTTTTACGGATTGTTTTTGATTGTCGATTATTGTTTTCCTCGGCGAAAGGGGAAGCTGGTGGTTTTTTCATATCATTCCATTTCCCAGGATGGTTGGCGGTTCAGTATTGATCCGGAACGATTTCGCTCTCAGATGGAAGAACTTCTTGTTGAATATCAGCCAATTTCTCTTTCGGAGGCGGCTTTGTTTCTCAAGGGGAAGAAGTTGATTGACCGGCCGTCTTTTGTCATCACTTTTGACGATGGATACCGGGATATTCTTGGAGTGAAGGAGTTCCTCGCATCGAAGGGTATTCGACCCGCTTTCTTTGTATTATCCGATCCGGATCATGCGGATTCTGATGAGATCGGAACTCGACGAGAGTTCTTGTCTCGTGATGAAGTCCGATCGCTCGTCGATTGTGGATGGGAACTCGGGTGCCATAGCGCGACGCATGGAGATTTCTGGTCGATGTCTCCGGACCGAATACTTTCGGAAACTCGAGGGGCAAAGGAATCATTGGAACGAGAACTTGGCGTTTCGGTGAGGTTTTTCGCTTACCCGAGGGGCCGATATACAGACGAAGCAAAGCGTTGTATCGAAGAGTCAGGCTACGAACTTGCGCTTTCCATGGATGACGGATTTCTTTGCAGTAAAACAGATTTGTTTGCGGTACCGAGAATCGGCGTTGACCGAACGCATTCGCCTGGGGAATTCCGATCGATTCACGCTGACGCGTCAATTTGGTTTCGGAAGTTTGCAAAGCGATTTATCGGTAAGCTTCTTTAGAAGGAAATATTATGAATATTCGAGACACAATTATCTCATTTGTGCGCCCGATACGGTCGTGGTGCATGCGCATGCTTCGTCCGAAATCCGGCTACTTCCTATTTCGTGTCCCGAAACGGAGGCTTGAGCCCATTAGTTCGAAATTCGGCTACGATCGAGGAATGCCGGTCGATCGATTCTACATTGAACAATTCCTCGAGGAAGTGAAGAATCATATTCGCGGAGCCTGTCTTGAGATTACCGATAATGCTTATACGAAGCGGTTCGGCGGAGATCGCGTGACAAAGAGCGATGTGGTCGATATTGACCGGAAGAATCCGCATGCGACCATATACGCCGATCTCCGTGATATGAGTCGAGAGATTCCTGACGCTTCTTTCGATACCGTGATCGCGACGCATACGTTTGGCGTGATCGATGATTTCGAATCGGCGATTCGCGAATGTGCTCGCATATTGAAGCCGGGCGGATCTTTGATTGCCACGGTGTCGTCTTTGGGAGTTGCCGCCGATCCGGAGCTTGCGTTTTGGAGATTCACGAAGGCGTCGGCGAGGTTTGTGTTCGGGAAGTATTTCGACGAAAAGGATTTGCAAGTGAAGGCATTCGGGAATGTCCTTTCGGGGCAGGCATTCTGGGTCGGACTTGCCGCCGAAGAACTCTCGCCACAAGAATTGTCAGTTGCTGACGAGCGATACCCAATCATTATTGGAATTCTCGCAAAAAAACGGATAGAGTTTTAACGAAGAAATTATGAACTTTCCAAAAGAATCACTGTCGAAGGAAGAGAAGCGGCTTGATGTGGTGGTGAAGTTTTTCTATCCAGTTGTCGCTGGAATCGAAACGAATATTCTCAATATATATTCCTATCTGGCGAAAGAGGGATGGTCTGTGACAATCCACACATCGACGGATGTGCCCGGACAACCCAATTCTCTTCCGAGAACGGGACAGATTCAAGGCCTTAACATCCGGCGATATCGTTGGCACTGGTATGGATTTGTTCCGGACATTGATTGGAAGCAAGGCGGCTCCGTTTGCCTTCACAACTTCAATGTGTTTCCGCATTCTTGGATGCTTCTCTCCTCGATTCTCAGAAGGAAATTTCATCGGACGAAGAAAGCAATTTTCCTTGTTCCTCATGGCGGGTATACTCCGGGGTGGTGGACATTTACGCCGTTTCAGAGATTTGTAAAGCACTGGTATCAGAAACTTTTCGGAACATGGTTGATCAATGTATCGGTCGACGGTCTTCGATCTGTATCTGAATGGGAAAGCGAAGAGACTGTAAAGAGTGGAGTCCGTCGAGAGATCATCGAAACGATTCCAAATGGTATCGAGCGCGAAGTTTTCTCTGATATCGAAGGGCTCGCGAGCGAGAAGATTCGAAATATTGTGAAGGAACTTGGAACATACGTTGTGCAAGTCGGTCGTATTCATCCGATCAAGAATCAGCTTACCACTATTCGGGCGATAGCAAAGGTTCCTGGAGTGGTTTTTGCCATTGCTGGTCCAGTGACGGATACTGCATATAAGGAACAGCTTGATGAAGAGATTCAGAGTCTTGGTGTATCCGACCGAGTGAAGTTTCTCGGCGTGGTTGATGGCGTTGATAAATACTATTTGCTTCGACGATCTCTTGCAAATACGCACATGGCATCGTGGGAGAGTTACTGTAATGCGGTCCATGAGTCTATGAGCCAGGGCGTCGTTTGCATTGTTGCGAAAGACACCGCTCTCGAAGAACTTATCAAGGATCGAGTGAACGGATACGTTGTGCCGGTCTTTGATGCCGATGGAGTAGCTGAAAGTATTCGCTATATTCTCGATAAAGGAAATGGGGAAGAAATCGAAGAGATTCGAAAGAGAAACATTGCTTTTACAGAGGGTCATTCGTGGGATGACCTTGCCCGGCGCGTCGAGTCTTTCTATGCGAGAGTTATTCTTGAACGGAAGAAAAAACTTTTATGAAAAAAGAGAACGGAGTAAAATCTTTTTTCGCGATGTCGGGGGTGCTTACGGTGCTCTCCCTGTTATTCCTTGGTATCATCCTTGTCTTTTCAGTGCGAGGTCTCCCTGGAAATCCGACGGCGGAGGATATCATGGCGTCTGAGGCATGGAGGGCGAAAGGACCACTCGAGCTTTCTCCGGAGCGGGGAAGGTCCGCGCTTCTTTATTCAGTAGTCGAGGACGAAACGGTGTTTTTTTCGACGGCGGTTGCTCGTATTGCGACTCCCGATCTTGGTATCAATTCGGATGGGAAATTTGTTTCGCTCTTCGCTCCGTTCCTTTCGTTTCTTCTTATTCCGGGATATCTTCTCGGAAAGATGCTTGGTGCGTCTGTCTTCGGAGCGACTCTTACGATCGCTCTCTTTGCGATTGGGAACGTCTTTCTTATTGCGGCGATTTCCCGGCGGCTTGGAGTGAGTCGAGCCGCTGCTTGGCTTGGCTCGCTGGCGTTTCTTTTTGGGACGCCCGCGTTCTCGTATGCGACGACGATGTATCAGCACCATGTCTCGGTTTTTCTCCTTTTACTTTCGATTTTCATATTGCTTCGTTCGAACGGATTTGCCGCAATTTCAACGGTAGCTTTCTGCTTTGGATTTTCGATTGCTCTCGACAACCCGAATGCTGTGCTTCTTTTTCCAGTTGTCGTTTTTGCTCTTGTTCGATCGATTTCTGTTCGCAAAGAGGGTGAGCGATTGAATCTCTCGCTCAGTCCAGTCGTGTTTCTTGGCAGCATGTTCTTTGTTGTGCCGATGGCGGTTTTCATGTGGTACAACCTTGAGGTCAACGGGAGTGCATGGAGACTCTCGGGGACGCTTCCTGCTGTTCCCGCACTTTCTTCTGATGGCCATGCCCTTTATCGCGATCCGAGCCAGCAGACGAGCGACGCCGCTGAAGCGGTACAAAAGACAGCCGTGGGATTCTTTCAAACGAGGAGACTTCTCAATGGATTTTTTATCCATTTATTGAGTCCGGACCGCGGCGTCGTGCGATTTGCTCCGGTTATACTGCTTGGTATATTCGGGTGGGTAGCATTGTTTCGTGCGAAGCAAACGGCAATCGCAAACGTTCTCGTTGGCGTCTCTTTGGTAGCGCTTCTCTTTTACTCGCTATGGGGGGATCCGTGGGGCGGTTGGGCGTTCGGCTCCCGCTATCTTATTCCCGCCTACGCAATGCTTGGTATTGGTATCGGAGTTGTGCTTGAAAAGTGGAGGGGATCAATATGGTTTCCCGGACTCTTCGCGATATTGTTTGCCTTCTCAGTTGGAGTGAATGCTCTCGGTGCGATTACATCGAGTTCGAATCCTCCGCAGGTGCAAGTGCTTGGTCTCGAGGCGCTTTCCGGGAGGGAGGAAAAGTATACGGTGGCGCGGAATTGGCAATACCTCCAAGAGCACGGGTCGAAATCCTTTCTCTATCGAGCGTGGGCTGGGGATTTGGTGGATGCGGAGACCTATTATTGGATGCTTGTCTCGTTCATCATAGTTGGATCGTCGGTGCCGCTTGCGGTTCTCGTCCGGCGAAAGAGCAGGCCATTGTCGTAACTTTTCGAGTATGAATGTGATTAGGAAAATTCGGAATTGGTCGTGGCAGATACCAGTTGGAAGATTGCTTCGACCAATCGTTGATTTCCATAGACGCTACGAGGGAATGATAACAGGGATTGTTCTTGTCATTCTTTCCGTTGCTGCATTTGCCCATTATTTCGAGAATGGTCTCGGCCTTGCATACAATGATGCAAGATCTCATTTGGACATTGGCCGTCGTGTGGTCGAAGGGCTTCGTCCCGGATTTGCGCAGCTCGGAAGCGTATGGCTTCCGCTGACGCATGCGCTTATGGCGCTCACGATTTGGAATGATTTTATGTGGCACTCGGGACTTGCTGGAGCGATCTGGTCGATGGTTGCTTTTGTTGGGACAGGGATTCTGATTCTTCTTTTCCTGAAAGAGCTTGGCGTTGGGGTGATTGGCCGGATTGTCGGGGTTTTGCTGTTTGCGCTCAACCTCAATATTCTTTATCTCCAATCGACGGCAATGACTGAGTTGGTGCTTCTTGGGACCATGACGGCAGCGGCATACTTTCTTCTTCTCTGGTACCGACGAAATAGTCTCTATTTTCTCCTCATGGCGGCGTTCTTCGTTATGCTTTCGACGCTCGTTCG
>CAZETL010000037.1:0-9183 GCA_964515255.1 uncultured Bdellovibrionales bacterium
TCAACCTCCTTTCTTTTGCATTGGAGAGTTTAGTTACAAAAGAATCTTCTATAGCGACGACTGTTCTTGACCACCATTCGAATTTTCTTCCATGGCTGATGCTTGCAAGGCGTTCCAATGCCTCGTTTCGAACGCTCCCTATCTCAGAAGATGGTGAGATGCAAGTCGAGTCTCTCCAGAAAACAATTGACCGATCAACAAAGATTGTCGCTTTCCCTCATGTTTCAAATGTTACCGGAGCCATCGCGCCAGTAGCAGAAATAGCCAAAGAAATCAGAAGATTATCACCAAGCGCTATCATCGTGCTCGATGCCGCACAATCAGCCGCACATTTTGCTCTCGATGTTCGAGAACTTGGCGTCGATTTCATCGCTTTTTCAGGACACAAATGCTTTGGTCCGAAAGGAATTGGGATACTCTGGGGACGAGAAAACCTCCTCGACACTCTTCCGGCATGGAAAACCGGCGGCGGCATGGTAGAGTTCGCAAGTGAAAATCTCGCCACTTTCAGAAAATCTCCGGCTCGATTCGAAGCGGGAACTCCGAATATCGGGGGAGCAATAGCTCTCGGAACCGCCGTCGAATACATTCAATCGATCGGAATGAAAAATATCCGACAGCACGAAGAAAAACTCACCCAGTACGCTGAAAATGCTCTCCTGGAAAATTTCAGGGATATAGACATATTCGGACCGAAACCTGGTCGAGATCGGGGGCCGCTTATCTCATTCTCTTTGCCAAATATTCACCCACACGACATCGCAAGCTTTCTCGGGACAAACAATATTTGCGTGCGAGCTGGAAGTCACTGCGCTCAACCGCTCCACGCTTCGATCAAGAAAAATGCTTCCGTCAGGATGAGTTTCTCGATATATAATCTGGAATCCGACATTGATCGGACCGTTTCGGCAATTGCCGAAGCAAGAGAAAAGTTTTCGAAGAAATAGGAACTTGAAAATGCCTAAAGAAGATCAGGAAAGACTTTCTGTTCCTTCTTTCCGTTTCATTCCGTCCAATGGGATGGAAACATAGAAAGTCGTCCCCTTGTTTTCAACTGATTCGAACCATGTATCGCCGTTTGACTGCCGGGCGATAGATCGGACAACATAGAGGCCAAGACCCGTTCCTTCCGTATCTTTCTCCCGTACATTATCCGCTCGAAACAACTTGGTGAATACATTCCTCTGCTGGGATTCCGGAATGCCATAGCCGGTATCTGAAACTTTGATGCAGAGAGCATCGCTCAGTTGGCCCCTCCCTCCAATAGTTTCCCCGCGCTTCGTGAGGAGAACCGCTACACTAACGGAACCATTTTCCGGGGTATACTTTACCGAATTCGAGATAAGATTCTGGAAAATCATTCGAATTAATTTCGGATCGAATTGCATCTCAGGGAGATTTTCCGGGTATTCTTCGGAAAATTTCAGGTGTTTTTTCTCGATATCGAATTGCAACTCTTTTACCACTGTCCGGGAAATACTGACGACATCCGTTAGCTCCGGATCAACCGTAAATGTCCCGAGATCGATGCGCGAGACGTTCAAAAGAGCATTGACGAGATCCACCATTCGCTGATTGCTTGCGTAAATCTCACTCGTATATTGCTTCTGCTCCTCATTCATCAAACCGGCATCTCCGGAAAGAAGCATCTCGGCATACCAGTTAATAGCCGAGAGCGGTGTCCGAAGCTGGTGTGATGCCAAGGAAACAAACTCCGTCTTCGCCTTGTCAATTTGTTTGAAACTCGTTATATCTTCCTCGGTTGCGACGAATCCAAATGTTCGTCCATCCTTTATAAGAGGAGTAATATGGCCAAGTGCCACATACAATTCCCCATTCCGACGCCGATTCAACACTTCAACAGAAACACCCCTATGTCCATCTCCTTTCCAGATACCCCTGGCAACCTTCGGATCCATGAGGCCGCCCCAAAGCCGAGGAGTTTGTCGGCGCATTTCACGAAACGAATAGCCTGTCAGCCGTTCTGCTGCGCGATTTGCGTAAAGAATTTGCCCGTTTCGATCCGTTAGTATGACATGATTGCTCGTCTGTTCGGAAATTTGCACAAATATTTCATTCAATCGAGACGTCCGTTCCCTTGAATCAACGAGTTTTTCCCGAATACGAATGCTTTGTTCGAGATCCCGCTCATACATTTCTTGCCGCCTCGAAAATACTTGCACAACAAGGAGAATAAGAATCGCCGCAAGCGGATATTGTTCGGAATTTTCCAACTTTGGCGTATCCCAAATCCATAAGGAAATATCGAGACGGGAGACAAGGTTAATAATTTCCCAGATGCCAATGAAAAAGAAACTCCAAATGAGCGACGAGTAGGCATTAACAAAAACAATGGAAATAACCGGAAATACCAATCTCCACGCCCTTGCACCTTCAGAGAAGTGCGGATCAAGCCGAGACAAAAGCAGCAGAGAAAAAATAAGAGCAACACTCGCCTGATCTACACGTTTCCCTGCCAAATGAAGAACAAATATAAGGAGAAGAGCAGCTGAAATAGTCGAGTAGATCATGAGGCTCTCCCCATGAGAAAAATACTCGATAGCCAATAAGACAAGAGAAAACAGGATACTGAGCGCAATGAAACAGCCCTTCATGAAGAAATTCATTTTCTTTCGAAGATTTTCCATCTTTTTCTGGAGAGTAGCCCGTTCCTCGCGCGATTCCTCAGTATCGGCAAGTTCTCTTGAGACAGAAACGCGTCCCGTATCGTCGATGGCATCGAATATTTTCCGAATTTCAATATCCGAAGACCTGAGCGGATACGACATTTCAAATCGAGCTCGGCCATCCGATACACCGGATTGACTCAGCATTTCATCAACTGTATCGATAAATCCCTGTGGACCGGAGACGAACACCGGACGATCTTCTCGATCCCTCCCTCGACTGCGGGCAATATCCGTTATTTTCTCCAACTTTGGCGACCCAGAAATGATTTCAACAGAGACATTGGCTTTCTCTTTCGCTATTCGATTGAGTTCCTCGAGAACATGGATTGGCCGCTGTTCATCAACAAAGAGAAAAAGAGAGAACTCCCCCGGAAGATCTGATCTCAATGCGGAAAGAAAGGGCGTAACGCCGACACCGCCGGCGATCATGATAGAACCCTCCTTCGGCGGAATAAACGCCGAACCCATGGGACCAACGATAAAAACTTGATCCCCGACATTGAGCCGGCTTACCGCCTGCACATAATCGCTTCCAGTAAGCCGAATGATGAGCTCGATCGTCTCGGCGTTAGGAGAAGACGCTATCGAGTAAGCGCGGCGATCAACGACGCCGAGACGAGCATTCAAACTCGGCAAAATGAGCCAGACATACTGACCCGGTTCGAACACAAAAAACCGCGGTTTCTCCAATTCAATCCGGAAGACATCCGGGGTCACCCGGTCCATCACTACTACGGATGTTCGAAACCGGGGCTCCCGGTCGATGTCGGGAATCGGCGTCATCACAACTTCCGTTCCAGCGCGACTCTGGTTCTCCATAGAGGAACGACTCTGTTATCGAGTCACGCTAATCGTTGCGCCGTCCTCAGCATCTGGAGCAACGACTGTGATGCGACCATTTGCGCTCTTCTTAATCTCATAGCCGGCGCCATTCGTCGAACTTCCCGTCGGATCGTACGGAACGGACACGATATACTTCTCGCTTGCCGTAAGGACGCCGAGGTCAATAAGGCCCGTGCATGTTCCACCCGTCTTGCATATTTCCGTCTGCGTCGTCGTGATGGATGCCGGTATCGTCCCGTTGTTGTCGAGCGCATACTGATACACGGCATTGAGAATCGTATTTACGTCGACTCGACGCTGGGAGTTCCTCGTCTCAGCAAGCTGTTTCGACGGATTGATGGCGAGGATGACAATGCCGGCGAGGATGCCGATTGCCGCGACGACCAAGAGAATTTCGAGAAGCGTAAAGCCTGATTGACTCTTCCTCGGGAGAAAATGCCTCATACTCATAAACGAAAAGACAGGAATATAATTATCGAGTCACGCTAATCGTTGCACTTTCTTCTGCGTCTGGAGCAACGACTGTAACGCGGTTATTGCCGGTTTTCTTAATCTCATAGCCGGCGCCATTTGTCGAACTTCCCGTCGGATCGTACGGGACGGACACGATATACTTCTCGCTTGCCGTAAGGACGCCGAGGTCAATAAGGCCCGTGCATGTTCCACCCGTCTTGCATATTTCCGTCTGCGTCGTCGTGATGGATGCCGGTATCGTCCCGTTGTTGTCGAGCGCATACTGATACACGGCATTGAGAATCGTATTTACGTCGACTCGACGCTGGGAGTTCCTCGTCTCAGCAAGCTGTTTCGACGGATTGATGGCGAGGATGACAATGCCGGCGAGGATGCCGATTGCCGCGACGACCAAGAGGATTTCAAGAAGCGTAAAGCCTGATTGACCTCTCGTGATATAACTCTGCTTCATAACGTTTTTTATTTAAAACTCAGTAAAAACTTACTAAAATCTATTCATAGAATCCGGCGCTCGATTACGAAGTATTCACAGTGAACATACCGAAGGCAATTATATAGTCGTGTATTAACTTTTCTACCGGAAACTTCGCGGCATCAAAAACTAGATCTAATCTTCCTGCCAAGAACCAACGACAATAAGAGGAGTGATAGCCGTTATCGAAACCGTTGCTTTCCGAACAACAGTACCGACTGTTCCTGAAACCGTGACAGTTCGGTTTTGTCCGCCGCCATTTGCGACGGCGTATGAGCACGATCCAAGTCCAATCGAAAGTCCTCCCGAACCAGTAAACGGCGTGGATGCCCGAATCTGCTCAAGCGCCTCCTCGGCACATGCATCCGAAAGCGACTTTGCTTGACGGAGTTGTTCTTCAGAAAAAGCTGTTTTCGAAATCGAAAGTCCGAGAAGCAGCAATGAAACCGCAACAGAGATTCCTACCGCACTCGCAATCAGCACACTGATAAGCGTCGCGTATCCCGAAGATCTTCTCTGATTGTAACACAAGTATCTCATAAAACAGCATCAAAACTTCCGCGCGCTATCAAGGTTGCTTCCGAGTTGCAGAAAAGGTAAACGTTCTGGAAACATCAAATTCATTTCGTCCGCTCGGGTTATTATATGTGATGGTAAAACTCACTCGAACTGTGCCAGGCGTCCCCGATCGGGAAAGGTTCGAAATGCTCAAGCCAGATACTGCCACGCGAGAATTCGTGAGAGACACGGCTGCGCCCGCCCCTTCCGTGACACGTAACGCGCCGCTTGCGACACTGAATACCGTGGGCGAGGTCGCCCCGGAAACAGTCGTCACCGAGAGCGAAGAGCCTGTCGTTCCGATAGAAGGAGCGCTTATTCCTGTCGAATTTCTAACAGTCTGGCCCATGAGATCGGCAAGGAATACTCCCTGCCCCTCAACCTCGCTCAAAGCAGCATTCTTCACCCTCGCCTCAAGCGTAAGAGAAAGGAAGATCGACGCCGAGAGAAGCACCGTGGAAGCGATCCCGATATAGAGAAGCAACTCCAGAATAGTAAATCCAGCCCCATACTGCCCTATCGAGTTTTTCGACGGAACATCCATAAATAAAACTGATCAGGGAGAAAATACGATAAATTCCTTCGAAGAATTATTGCCAACTCCGTACACGACAGTCTGGGAAGAATCATAAGCAACCCCAGAGAGCCTCCCGTTTCCAGCAATATCGATGGTTGCAACAGAAGATGGCGAGGAGAGCGAAGAAATATCAACCGCCCGAAACTCGGCCGCTGTATTCGCAGTCGCAAGAAACGCGGTGGTATTGTCGGAGCTTACGGCGATATCGTTTATCGTCCCTCCGACACCGAGTGATCCGAGAATCGACGGAGAGGTTGGAGTTGAAATATTTGCCGTATAGAGGGTTGATCCCTGACCGAGAAGCGCCGCGCTGCCAGATATCGCAACCGTAATTGCATCAGTATTCGTTGAAAGATCAAGCGTTCCGACAATCGAAGGAGCGCTTGGCGTCGCAATATTTACCACCGTAAGTTCGGCGGTATTGCTCGATGAGGCGACATAGGCATAGGATCCGGATATTGCAACCTCATAACCAGTCGCAAGAAGCCCTATTGCCCCAACGAGAGTAGGCGATGCGGGATTCGAGATATTGACAACGACGAATTCATTGCCGGCATTCGACGCTCTCACGATGTAGGCGTTTGATCCTGATACTGCGACGCCGTTTCCATTACCGTTTCCAGCCGCATTAAACGAACCAGTGAGAGTGGGCGATGCGGGGTTTGAAATATTCACAATTTGAAGTTCTTGCGCATTATCCGAACTTGTCACATAGGCGTAGTTACCGGAAATAGCGATATTGCTCGGCGTGCCCGCGAGATTTATCGTGGCGGCAACCGACGGACTCGAGGGAGTGGATACATTAATAGAAACAAAATTCGACGTATTGTTATTGTTCCGAACCGCAAACGCATAATTTCCGGAAACAGCGACTTTTATGCCGGCGGCAGTTCCTGAAAGATTCGCATTGCCCGTTTCAGTTACGCCGGACCAGCTCGTCGATGAGGATCGAAGCCACTCCGAGAGTCTTGTCGTGAGAGAAACGGATCCGGCGCGTTGCGGATTTTGTTGCCAAGTGACCGTGGAAACGGCTGTCTTCCGATGGCTGTCGACCGTCGATATCGTCACCGCTCGAGTGAATATTCCGGAAGCGTCGCTCGACCCCGAAAACGACCACTGGTTTCCGGCAGTGGAAAGCCCGTGGGTTCCATCGGTGAGATTAGAATATCCGGCGTCCCGGATGTTTCTCGTTGCTTCAAGCCCTTCCTCGGCGAGTTGCGCCGCCCTCGCGCGGTTTCCTGCAAGACGAGACGACTCCTGCCCATAGAAATACGCTCCGAAAAATGTCGTCACAAAAAGCGAAAAAATCGCAGCTGCAAGCAACGCTTCGACCACCGAAAACCCGCCCGAGCAACGGACAAAACCCCTGCAGCGGAAGCATTCCGCCAAAAATTGTCGCGCTCCGTTCCTTGGATTCATTTTCCGCATATCAGACCGCTAATAGTTCACCATTCCTTTTGCATTCACCGTCAGAGTTCTTGTTTCGTTGATAGAGGCTGTAATTGTCGTCGAACCGGAAGCTCCCGGAAAACCGGTAAAACGAGAGAATACATATTCGGAAGTTCCTGAAAACGAAAGGCTGGTCGGTACCGAGAAATCCTCGTCGTACGCCGCGTCTCTCGCGGCATAACTTGTCCCCTTAAACAGGGTGATGGAACCAGTCGCAGTTCTTACGCCCCAACTCGCGTCCCCATCCGACGCTCTCGCAAGCGTTGATGCCCGCCGAACCGCATTCGCCATTGTAACCACGGCAATCTCAAGATCATTACGCACTTGAAAAGACTGGTAGAGAGGCATCCCAATACTGACAATTGCGGAAAGCAACGCGACTGAGAGCAAGATTTCAAGGAGCGTAAATCCCTGTTTCGTTTTGTGTTTTCGGCTTCGCATATATTTCAGATATCCAGGCATATCCTTCCGGCAGGACACAGGGCTTGGGGAGCCTGTCACAATCGACTCCGACGAAGATTTCAAACCAACCGTCGGAATTCGAGCGGTACTCATATGTATCTCCGGGCTTTGCTCTGCCGAGAATTTTGCTTTTTGCGCCCGGAGCATTCCGAACATTAAGAAAACCTGTTCCAGTCGGCAAAATTTCCAGAATACGAACCTGAGGAACAACAGCCCCAGCCTCCGGAGCAACAATGTTTTCGGGCAACCCCGAAAGAACTACCGACCCATCTTCCGTTTGGGGAGAGGCATCTTTTCCTGTGGTGTTCAATTCGCCGATCAGACTATAAATCGGAAGGATCACCGCAAGAGCAACGCTTACAACTCCGATCCATACCAAAACCAAAAGCACGGGTTCGAGCATCACCGTCAAATTTTTCGTTGTCGCCTCCGTTTTCGTCTCATACATTTCACTGATCCGAAGAAATGTCTCTGGGAGACTTCCCGACCGCTCGCCCGTCGCCACGAGCTGGCGAACTGCTGTCGGGACAAGTCCAGCTATCGGTCGATAGGACAAAAAGCTTTCTTCAAAAGAATTCCCATCGCGAATACTCCTTGCGAGATGCTCGTATAGTTTTCGATATCGAGAGAATGTACTGGCGCCAACCAACGAATCAAGCGATTCTGAAATCGGAACTCCGGCACCAAGAAGCGTCCCAAGAAGATACCCGAACCGACTCAATTCCACCCCCTGTACCAACTGTCTCGTCCCCGGGATAAAAAGAAGGATGGCCTGTCCGATAAATCGCGTTTTTCGGAAGAAAAACACGAGGAATATCGTAAGGAAAAGAAAGAAAATAACTGAAGGTATCGCCACGGATCCATAGTCTCCGAGAAACGTCCCGAAAGCGATGAGCGCCTTTGTGATCAATGGTAAGTTCATGTGAAGTTGCGAGAATACCCTGGCGAGTTCAGGCAAGATAAACCACGCAATGCCAATACCGATGCTTATCGTGAGCACCAGAACAAATAGCGGGTAAATCATTGCGGATCTGAGCTTCGACTGAAGCAGCTGCTCTTTCTCTTCCTGGAGACTAACGAGCCTGAGATTTTCCGAAAGCCTCCCTGTGTCTTCGCCAATTCTGACGAGAGAAATAATCGATGCATTGAAGAATTTCGTTTGTTCCAGCGCTTTCCAAAAGGGTAATCCAGACTCAATGTCGGATCCGAGTTTCCCGAGAATTCTCCGCAAACCTTTTCCTCGGACATCTGCAAGAACGGAACTGACTGCAAGTGAAACCCCCATCCCCGAAGATACGAGTGCGCTGAGATTTTCCAAGATAATCCCCTTCTCTTTTCTTGACACGAAGACACGAGAGAAAATTCCCAACTTCTCCGGATCGGAAGGAGAAGAAGTCTGACTTTTTTCTAATTCAGGCCCCTTGGAAAAGCTCTTGTTCAAGGAATATTTTTTGGAAAAGAAATTCACATGGATGAAAAAATTGTTCCAAACGATCAACGTTCGAGAGCTTATATTTTGTCGTCTCCCATTGGAGGTTCAGCAACACGAAGCAACTCTTCCGGAGTCGTAATTCCGCGCCGAACCTTGTCAATGCCATCCTCAAAAAGAGAGAAAGAACCTTCTTTTCGAGCAAGATCCCAGACCTCCCGGGTTGACG
>CAZETL010000038.1:0-1451 GCA_964515255.1 uncultured Bdellovibrionales bacterium
CCTTTCCCATCGAAAATTGCCCTATAAATGATTTTTTGATGACGACGTTGCTGCCTATATCTTCACTGCTACTTCCCATGGCACTTTTTATATTTTTTCCCGGAGCCGCAGGGACACGGATCGTTTCTTCCGACTTGCAAGCCGCCTCGCAAGGGCGAGCTCGGAGCCTTTATTCCCTTCTCTTGCGCCGACTCTGTCGCGGCAAATGAAGAGATTTCTTCAGCTCCGCGATACTCGACGTTGTTTGGAAGCGTCTCTGGTTGTGGCGCTGGAGCGATGGACACTTTAAACACCGTTGAGAGATAGGTGGTCCGGATGCTTTCGAGGAGGACGACGAACATATTGAAAGCTTCGCGTTTGTATTCGACGAGGGGATCTCTCTGGCCATATCCGCGAAGTCCTATTCCTTGCCGGAGATAATCAATCTCATCAAGGTGGTTCATCCAGAGCGAGTCCAATGTTCTTAGGAAGAGAGCTTGCTGGAGAGATTCCCAGATATCTTTTCCGAATTCATTTTCCTTTTTCCCGTATTCCACTTTTATTTCGCCAAGGAAGAATTCGATTGCCGCGCTTATTTTTTGCGGCTGTTCCAATGCTGTATTGCGAAGGATTTCCTCCAGTTTTACGCGCAGCTTTCTTTCATTTGGCGGAAATATCGCGCCTATATCCTTCAGTATCGCGTCAATATCCCAGCCGCTAGATTCTGAAACAGCATGCGCTGAGAGAATTTTTTCGCTTTCCTCTCCGAAAAGTTTGAGAGTTTCATTTCTCATGTCCCCCGTCGAAAGTACCGCTCGGCGACGGCGATAGACGACTTCTCGCTGTTTATTCATGACGTCATCGTAATCGAGGACATGCTTCCGTATATCAAAGTTATATCCTTCGATTTTGTTTTGCGCGCTTTCGATGGTTCTCGATATGAGGCGATTCTGTATTGGCTCGTCGTCAGGGAGCCGGAGCCTTGTCATGATATTCTTTAGCTTGTCTCCGCCGAAACGGCGCATGAGCTCGTCTTCAAGCGATACGTAGAACTGTGAAATACCCGGATCGCCCTGTCGGCCGGCGCGTCCGCGAAGCTGATTGTCAATGCGCCTTGCTTCATGGCGCTCGGTTCCAAGGATAAAGAGCCCGCCGAGATCTCGGACGCCCTCTCCGAGTTTGATATCGGTTCCGCGACCCGCCATGTTGGTAGCGATAGTAACTGACCCCTTCTGTCCGGCGCGCGCAATAATGGCGGCCTCGCGCTCATGATTCTTCGCATTCAAAACCTCATGGCGGACCCCTTCGCTCAAAAGAAGTGAACTGATATACTCAGATTTTTCAATGGCGACAGTGCCAACGAGTACTGGTTGTCCGCTTTCGCGCAGCTCACATATCTTTCGGACAATGGCCCGGAACTTTTCGGTTTCAGTTTTGTAGATGATATCAGAGAAATCTTTCCGGATAGCAAG
>CAZETL010000038.1:1551-8716 GCA_964515255.1 uncultured Bdellovibrionales bacterium
ACTTTTCGGTTTCAGTTTTGTAGATGATATCAGAGAAATCTTTCCGGATAGCAAGGCGGTTTGTAGGTATTTCTATTGTATCGAGCTCATAAACTTTTCGAAATTCTTCCGCGCTCGTCATGGCGGTTCCTGTCATGCCGGAAAGTTTTCCGTATAACCGGAAATAGTTTTGGAATGTGATCGTAGCAAGTGTTCGGGATTCTTTCTGCACCGCGACGCCTTCTTTTGCTTCTATTGCCTGATGCAACCCATCGCTGTAGCGGCGTCCAACCATGAGTCGCCCGGTGAAATCATCAACGATGATTACCTCGCCTTCGCGGACGACATAGTCCCGATCACGTTTGAAGATGACCTCGGCTTTCAAAGACTGCTCCAGATGATGTACATATTGGACTTTTCCAGACTCATAAATATTTCCGATGCCGAGAGATTGTTCGACCTTTGAGATGCCGCTTTCCATGATAGAAACGGATTTCATCTTTTCATCGACCGCGTAATCCTCATTCTTTACAAGATGCGGGACAATTTTTGCGAACTGTTGATACAGTTTGGTGGATTCGGCATCGGGCGCAGAAATGATGAGCGGCGTCCGAGCTTCGTCGATGAGTATTGAATCCACTTCGTCAACGATGGCGAAAAACAATTCCCGCTGCACCATGCGATCGGCCCGATCAACCATGTTATCGCGGAGATAGTCGAAGCCGAACTCATTGTTCGTCCCATAGGTGATGTCGGCAGCATAGGCTTCCCGTCTTGATATCGGGATGAGATTCTCTGTTTCGACGCTCACTTCATCGGAATCCATGCGGTTTGGCTCATATCGAAAGGAGAATCCTTGCTGCAAGATGCACGCCGTCGAGAGACCGAGCGAGTGATACACGGAGCCCATCCAGTTTGCGTCGCGCTTTGCAAGGTAATCATTTACCGTCACAACATGAACGCCCTTTCCAGCGAGAGCGTTGAGATAGATCGCAAGCGTCGAAGTAAGCGTCTTTCCTTCCCCAGTCTTCATCTCCGCGATCATTCCCCTGTGAAGCGCGATGCCGCCGAGCAACTGAACGTCAAAGTGCCGTTCCCCGATAATGCGCCGAGCTGCTTCGCGAACGACTGCGAATGCTTCCGGCAAAAGCTTATCCAGAGTGGCTCCCTTTGAGATCCGGGTGCGGAATTCTACTGTCTTTAATCGCAATTCTTCATCGGAAAGGGCGGAAATCGAGGTTTCTAGGCGATTGATTCGGTTGATAATCGGGTGGAATTGAGCAATGGCTCTATCGTTTGAACCGAAGAGCTTGGAAAGGAATGAGAGCATACGGAAATCAAAATCAAATCGAAGGTACGCTAAAAAATCCAAGATCTGGAAACTGTCGAAGCAAGACGGAACAAATCAAGCAGAAAATCTGGAGTTCTTATCAAGGGTCATCTTCTTTTTCACGCTTCTCGCACCTCGTCGCGCGAGAGACTCTTCGCGGTCCTTTGCTTCGGTAATTTGCCGTTCAATGTCGTCGACAACCAAATCCGTCGATCCTTCTACGCTTCCGCTTGTTTTCTCGGAGCGGTACATCTTCTTTTTTGGCATGATGACCATGATTTCGACTCGAAACTTCCCCCGTTTATCCCGGTCGACCTCAACCTCAAGCTGAGCCGCTAAGTCCATCAATTTTTTAAGCCGAAGCAAGCGTTTTGATACGTACTGGAGGGTTTCACTTTCGAGCTCGACCCCTTGGAATAGGAAGCGCGTTTTCATATCCGTTGAATTAGGATTACTCCTTCTGCGCCCGAAGAGTATAGCATATTTTCCCTGAACTCCAAGGTTTCTCGTGCGGAGTCTGGAACACTGAAAAGTGAAGCTGTGTCCGTTCGAACGTCTCGCGCGACAAAATAAGTGGGCACAACGGTTATTTCTTTCGCATTTTTTCGGTCACCCAGAATTCTCCGAAGTACTTCCCGAAAAGAAGCCTTGTTTGCGAATCGAGAGCCGGAAACGCCGAGAGGAAGGCGACAAAAGGAGAAAGAACCCATTGGAAAAGCATGACAAAGTACCTCGTCCAGTGGTATCGTTCCGGCTTTGGAGGAAGCGAGAAAATTGAGAGTGGAACAGAAATCACCATGCCAAGCATGGCAAAGGTCATGAGTCGCTCCGTAATGATGGGAAGGTTGTGCGCAAGGACGCTTTCGCGAAACGCTACCCCGCCAAGAAGAAGCGGCAGCCAGCCGAGGAATGCGAGTATGAAAGACGTCGTCGCCCATGAATAGTGGCCCTCAAGCATTTCGAAAGAGATCTTTAATTTTTTCCAGAGTGAGATTTTTTTATCCGGCCAGATCGCTCGCATCGTTACTGGAAAATTTTCTATACCATATGCCCATCGTCGCTTCTGCTTGTATTGATTCTTTATCGTTTTCCACCACGTTTCGGCGAGTACAGCGTCAAGCGAGACCGGCAAATGAATTGGATGCACTTCGTAATCTCCGTGGAAGTAAGAGATGCATTTCCAATAGATGACCGAATCTTCACTGATCATGTTGACTGGCCAGAATCCGACTCTGACCAGCGTATCAAATGGCTCCGAGTGAGAGGAAAAGGTAACCATCTCCCGACGGGTACTCTGAAAGAGGTGCCAAAAAGATGAGCCGGTGACAACGAGGCGTACAAGTGCATTCGTGTCCCAAATATTATTGTGATAGACCGGTATCGGCTGATAGGCTCGCTGGAGCCGCTTTGGGTTTGTTACATAGGCATAGGTAAGCGCCGAGAAATATTCCGGATGAGCCACCGAATCACAGTCGAAGTTTGAAAAAATGACGCGGGTGTAGTCAATATGCCGATCATCAAGATATTTTTGGAGTTCTTTTGCGGCGAATTTCGCATTCGATGCTTTGCATTTCATTTCACCGTCGGCAACCACATGCGTTGTTACAAGGAAATCGCGAAATATGCCGTCGAATTTCTTCTTCAGGTACTCGACTTTTTCCGCCCGGTGAGCGGCATCTTCCCGTTCCTCTGTGGCAAGAAGGACAATCATTTGTTCTTTCGGGAAATGGCTGTCGGCGAGTGATTGAATCGCTGGTTCAATGATATCGGCTGGCTCGCCGGCGGTCGGCAGAAGAATAACGTGTATAATTTTCCTCCAATCGACAAATTGGTCGGAAAGAGGAATAAGTCGTTTCACCTCGGCGAGCATGTCTTTTGTCCGAGAGATTTCCATTCTCACCGAAAGGCGAGAAGAGAGTGAAAACCATGGAATCTCTCTCATTGCTGCCGCGAGTTGTGAAATTCGCGCCGTTAATTCATTGGAAAATTCCAGCGGACTCAGCGTCCACTGGCAGCGCGCCCACCAATCCATGCGCTTCCCTCTCACGAGGCGGAAGTGCGCTCGCGTCGAATAAAGAGAAATAAAAAAAATCCGGTAAAGCCAGTAAAGGTCGAAGAGAATAATGGCAACCGCCGCCCATACGGGGAGCAGAAATGAAATGAAAAACATCCCAAAAAGCGTCCCCCACGACAGGAGGCCGGGGATCATTTCCAAAAACCTTTGAACTCTCCTTTCGGCTTGAATAAGCGTTTTTGGATTTGGAAATACGAAATGTTTTTCTTGGGAGCTGTCCGTTTTCATGGACAAATAATACCCTATTTTCTCGAAAAAATCAAGACCAGCGGAAGAAGCCAAGCCAATAAGGCGCCTCACTCCGTACTCATAACTCATACCGGGAAAACGAGAACGGGAGCAAATTGGGAGTTTGTACGTTGTTGTCTACAGGGAAATCCTTCCTTCATTCCCCTTGCGAATATCATAGGTTTCGCATGTTCCGGCATTGACTT
The DNA here is from genome assembly GCA_964515255.1 of uncultured Bdellovibrionales bacterium. Taxonomy (GTDB): domain Bacteria; phylum Patescibacteriota; class Minisyncoccia; order Moranbacterales; family UBA1568. Next base: position 5,369 of record CAZETL010000038.1, read on the forward strand.
CCAAGACGGAATCTGCTTTTTCGGTCGGGTAATATATCTTGTTCTGATCAGAGAAATCAACATTCTGTTCTACAAAAACAACCTCTCCTTCTCTCATCCAGATAATATCAATTGGAAATTTCATTCCTTTCATCCAGAAAGCCCTTCGGTTATCGTCATCAAAGACAAAGAGCATCCCGCATTTGGGGCAAAGCGAATCCCTGTTTCCGAGACCGAGCTCGAGTTCCTCGGGAGTTCTTGCTATCTCAACTGAGAGCTCGACGTTTTGAAAAGCGATCTTCGAAAGCAAAGGTTTTTGAAAGAGGAAGTGTAACGAAGAAAGCAGAGCAACAAAAGAACATAAGACACACGATGCTAGAATGGTAAAATTTTTCCAGCGTCTCCCCATAAGAGTCTTCAGCTCCGACGAAGATTATTCCTTCTCCCTTTCAATTTCTCGGAGTCGCTCAAAAAGCTTTCGCTCCTCCCTCGAGAGATATTTCGGGATGACTACTTGTACAGTAACCAGTTGATCCCCTCGCGACCAAGAACTCCCTATGGGACGAAGCCCTTTCCCTTTGATGCGAAATACTTCCCCAGGACGAGTTCCTGCCGGAATCTTCATGGTAACCTCGCCGTCCAAGGTTCTGACAACAATGGAGTCTCCCAATGCGGCGCAAGCGCACGAAAGAGAGATGGAGGAAAGAACGTCATTGCCCCGCCGCTCAAAGACAGGATGCTTCCGAATCCGAACGGCAACAAGAAGATCTCCGGGAACACCTCCTGGTCCGCCGGATTCCCCCTCGCCTGAAAGGGAAAGGATCTGCCCATCTTCGATACCTGCCGGGATGCGAACACTGATATTTTGAGTATCCTTCTTTTCTCCCGACCCGCGGCATTCAGGGCATTTCTCACGGAATGTTTTTCCGCGACCACTGCATTCTTCGCAAGGCGCAGTTTGTTGGAACACTCCAAGAAAGCTCCGAACCGTCTTTCGGATATTTCCAGCTCCCCCACACGAGGCACATACTTTTCCGGAGGAACCTTTCTTCCCGCCGGTTCCAGAACAAGAGGAGCAAGTTGTCGTCCGTCGAAGAGGAAAAGTTTTCTGAACTCCTTCCGCCATTTCTTCGAAAGAAATTTCGACATCCACCTGTATATCCGAACCGCGCTTTCGATGCCTCGCGCCGCCGCCTCCGAAAATATTTGAGAAAATATCTTCGAACCCTCCTTCAAATTGAAACCCGCCGGGAAACCCCTCGAACCCTCCGTTTCCAAAATCAAAACCGCCGGAGCCGAAACCCCCCTGGGATGAGAAGGATTCTCCGAATCGATCGTATTGGGAGCGCTTCTCTTTGTTCGAGAGCACTTGATATGCTTCGTTGATCTCCTTGAATTTCGCTTCGTCACCGCCCTTTTTATCTGGGTGGAATTCATGCGCGAGCTTTCGATACGCCTTCTTAATGTCGGCCTCCGAAGCTTCGCGGGCCACGCCCAATGTTTTATAGTAGTCTTTTGCCATAGCGTTGCTTATCTCCTTGGCATCTTATCTCAAAAAATAAAAATTAGCAATCCATATCATGGAGTGCTAATTCATAACAGGAGCAATCCGGGACTCTCCGGGATTTACAGACCGTTCTTTCGTTTGTTTGCCTTGTGCTCTTCGAACGTCTCGGCGAAAAAAGTTTTTCCGGTTTCCGGATTGTTAAGGAAGAAATAGAATGTGTTTGGTATTGGGAAAACTGCAGCCTGAATTGAAGAGAGTCCCGGATTTGAAATCGGTCCCGGCGGAAGTCCCGCATGGGCATATGTGTTGTATGGAGAATCAACGCTGATATCTTCAATGGAGTGCTTTACTTTCGTCTCACCGCGAATATATGCAACAGTCGCGTCGCTTTCAAGTCGATGCCCATCGGAAAGTCGCCGCCAGAATATGTCACTCACCATCTTTCGGTCTCGATCGATATCTTCTTGTGTTTGGTGAGCGGTCCCGATTTCACGCTCAAGAATGCTTGCCAAAATAATCACGTCGTAGAAGTTTTTTCCTTGTTTTTCAATTTCGGATCGAATGTTTTTATCGCATCTTGTCCCAAAGTTCCGAAGCATTGATTCAGTGATATCTTCAGGCGTTGCACTGAGTTCAAATGTATAGGTATCAGGAAAAAGAAATCCTTCAAGCGACGCCCCTTCAGGAAGAAGTTTCAGGAAAGGAAATTTCTCCTTCCATTCCGGAATCGGATGCCGGGTAAGTTCAAGAAATTTTTTCCCATCGAATTGATTAGCGGAAAGTCGAGTGGCGATTTTTTCGGCAGTCCACCCCTCAGGAAACGTCAGAGATATTTCGGCTGGCCGGCCTTCTGATACGCGTAGAATCGCTACGACTTCTGGAGCCGTCCTGTTTCCCGGTATCACAAAATCTCCCGCTTGCACACGACCCCTCAAACCGCCTCGCCACGCGCTCCATAGAAAATACCACCGCGAAGAAACGAGACGTTCCCTCTCAAGGCGACTCGCAATAGAGCGAATATCCTCTCCCGATTCGATATGGAAAACGCGATTTCCAGAGAGATCCCCCCTCTCGGTTTTCGCTTTGTAAAGAAATCCGAAAAGAGTGCCAAAAGAGATGCTGGCACAAACAAAGAGGATGAATACCGTTTTACGCATATGTATTACTTTCCAGATATAAATTCGCATTTCGGTCCAAAGTCAAAGGAGATTATCAACCGTATCCGATTTACTCCCCCCTCACAACCCCGGGACATTCAATTTGTACCCGCTTGCCGCCGAATACAACCCAGCTGCCTCCGCGTCGGAGAGTGCGCTCGTATAAATCCTCATTTCATCGAGCTTCCCGTCGAAGAAGTTTTGGGAGTCGGATTCGGCCCCGATGGTGAAGTTGACTGCGTTTGAAAGATTGCCAATTGTGCCGAAACCAAATTTGAATGGCGTATCCTCAGTTCCATTAATGAATATCTTCGAGTTATTCGTATTGCTTTCATCGAATATAACCGTGAAGAATTTCCAGTCGGAATTGGTGAATACTGCACTTGAGTTCATAGCGAACGTATTCGTCCCATCGGAAACTGAGAAATGCAGCGAGTCATCCGTTCCGTCAATATAGAGGATATAGCCGACATCTCCCGACGATTGTCCGTTCTTCTTTGCAATGACGGTATGGTCATTCGCAAAGGTATCTCTGCTGAACCACCCTGAGAGCGAGAAACTCACTCCGTCGGCAATATCGAAGTTGTCTCCCATGGAAATCTTGCTCGTCGAACCGTCGAAGTCGAGGGCCTGTCCGGATTTCCCCGGTACGGCGCTTGCTGCGGTGAATCCGGAGAGCGTCCCGTCTTTGTTTCCGGAGGTTCC
>CAZETL010000039.1:0-8609 GCA_964515255.1 uncultured Bdellovibrionales bacterium
CGGAGGGAAATATCTTTTTTCTTGAAATCAACACCATACCGGGACAAACCAAAACAAGCCTTTGTCCCAAAGAAGCCGCCGCTGCAGACATGACTTTTCCTGAATTTTTGGAAAAGCAAGTTATGCTTGCATTGAGCAAAACGAAACGGTGATCAAGGCAATCAAAAAATATGGGCGAACAACTGAAGTTTCCATACGAACCGAGCGAGAAGAAACGGTTTGAAATTTCAGATGATGAATACTCTCGTGAGAGACTTGCAACAGTGAAGTCTTTTTATGAAACGATGCATCAATCGCTTGATGTTCCAATGGGACTTGCTCTATTTGGTTCGCTTGCAAAAGGAAAAGAACTCGATGTTGAGAAAAAAGATGCTTCAGATGTTGATTTTACACTCTATATCGATCTTGATGAGTATAAACGAAAATACATTGAGAATTTAAAAAATAACAAAGATTTTTCAGAATTCGAGGTTCGTCGCTTGGATGGATTTTGTCGAGATTTCTCCGAACGAAAGTTATTGAACGGAGGCATTCAAAAGATACGAGAGGGACAAGAACTTACTCTAGAAGAGAAAAACTTTTTCGAAAAAAGACTTCAGAAATTCAATTTCGATCAGTTTATTTTCTTTCTTGCTGTGTGGCATGGGTACGCTGACATCTCTCGCTCGGATGGTACTCCCCAAAAGTTTTCATTTCGTGGAAAGCCACAGTATCCAATCGAGAGAATGAATCACCTTTTGAGAATAAAGGATGTTCAGGTATGGCCTATACAATTTGAGGGTGAGTTTTCAATAAAAAATCAGGTGCAAAAGGTAAAAAATCTTTGCGAAAGTGTTAGTAAAGGAGAGAGCGACCAACGCAAATACGTTCTCGATCAAGAAAGGTACGGCATTGCCCGAATTTTTGGGTTGGACATTGGCGGTGGAATGAAGCCATACCGACAAGCCTTTGTACGGGAACTTCTACTCTTGCCTCAAGAGGAGGGGGAGAAGCTTTGGGGTATCGTAAATGACTCTGTCCGAATTCGCGAAAGAGCCAATACAATACCGGAACACATGGAAAAGCAGTTTCCCAAAACTCTCCAAGAAGCGGCGCGGTATTACGGGGTACAAATCTGATTATTACCAATCCTGCTGCGCCATAACTCGCTCCATCCATTCCCACATCAGCTCGAATCGCGTGCTCATGTCGAGGAGTCCCTGCAAGATTCTTGGCGAGAAATTGTTCGTGATTACGTCCCGCCGTCCCCGCTAATTGTCGGAATTCGCCAATGCGACCGTTCGAAAGAACGGTTTTTTGGCTTCTATGGGTGGGTTCTTTTGGTTGACACTGATACCCCTAGGGGGGTATATTGGCAGCATATGAAATATTTGGATGACAAGAATAAGGCAAAGGTTTTTCGGCGCCTTAAGCTTATCGAAGGGCAAGTGCGAGGTCTTCAGAGAATGATCGAAAACGACGCCTATTGCATCGATGTCATCACACAAACATCGGCGGTAAAGCAGGGGCTGTCGAATGTTGAAGATATTCTCCTTGAAAACCATCTCGGCCATTGCGTTGTCCGTCAAATAGAGGCTGGCCAGATAAGGAAAGCCAAGGAGGAAGTGATACAGGTGTATAAATTAAAAAGAAAATAGCCTATGAAAGTGTCAATCTATTTAGCGATGGGATTCATGGTCGTCGGTATAATGGCAGGACTCAGTTTCGGATATTATCTGACGCCGGAGTACCGTGTTTCCATGTACGATAAAAATGTCATGACGCTCGGAGTCGCCGATAGGACTCTCGATTTGCGGTACATAAATGCCATGATCGCCCATCATAGGGGGGCGATGCTTCTCGCGGAACAACTCTCGAAAAATACAGTTCGCCCCGAGATGAAGACGCTTGCCAAATCCATTTTGGACGACGAGCCGAAAGCCATAGGCGAACTCTACGCCTGGAAGGAGGCTTGGTACGGAGACTCGAGGCGCGTCCGAGATCCGATTGTCGCCAATCTCGGATCTCCAGGTGAAACATTTGATCTCCGATTTTTGAATGCGATCATTGCTCATCATGAAGCTGGTATTTCCATGACCAAAGAGGCGAGGCAGAAATCGAGTAGAACTGAGATTCTCAATAACGCCGACGCGGTCGAAGCGTTTCTGACAAACGGACTGAAAACCCTCAAAGAGCTGAGGAATAGTTGGTATAATGCCTAAATCCTATGGCTACGCAGACCTTAAAAGTCAAGGGCATGCACTGCGCGAGTTGCGCGGCAGTGATTACGAAGAGGGTTTCCGTCTTGCCCAATGTTCGTTCCGTGTCCGTGAATTACGGCACCGAGAAAGCGAAAATAGATTTCGATGATGCAATTATCTCTCTTCAAGAGGTGAATGCGGAGCTCGGGAAGTTCGGGTATTCGCTGGTCTCGCCTCATGAGAGTGGCGAAGATCGTCATCGGGAAGTGTCGGAAGAGCGGGAACTTGTCGAGCTGAAGAATAAAATGGAATTTATTTTCCCCGTCACGGTTTCAGTGTTCGTTCTCATGATGTGGGACATCTTCGCGCGAATAGCGGCATGGGTGCCAAATGTGCCGATCCCCATGGCTCTTTTCAATACGATTTCAATGGTGCTCGCAACCATTTCGCTATTCTGGGTCGGCAAGCCGTACTTGCTTGGGGTAGCACGGTTTATCCGCCACGGAGTTGCCAATATGGATACGCTTATCGGCATTGGCACGCTTACGGCATATGCGTATAGTGTGCTTATTACGCTTCTGCCGGTGTTTGGGACATTGCTTCGAGTTCCCGAATATACCTATTTTGACGTCGTGATCGTGGTAACGGGCTTTGTTACTTTCGGAAAATACCTCGAAGCTCGTTCGAAGAAAAAAACGGGAGATGCTGTCGAAAAACTTCTCGGTCTTCAGCCGAATGCGGCACTTCTTCTTCGCGACGGCAAGGAAGCCGAGGTTGCTCTCGACGAGGTGGTGCGCGGCGACAAGATTATTGTGAAACCTGGAAGCAGGATTCCGGTTGACGGAACTATTTTCGACGGAAAATCATTTGTTGACGAATCAATGGTTACCGGGGAATCCGTCCCGGTGGAGAAAGGTATCGGCGATTCCGTCGTTGCCGGGACGATCAATACAAATGGCTCATTCGTCTTCGAAGCGACGAAAGTGGGAAAGGAGACGCTACTCGCCCATATTATTCGGATGGTCGAAGAAGCGGAAGGGAGCAAAGCGCCAATCGAAGCAATGGCGGATCGCATATCGGGGAAATTCGTACCGATTGTGCTCTTTGTTTCGCTCGCTTCGCTTCTTGGTTGGATGGTGATTGGAAGCCAATTCATGGCATTCTCTCAGGCGATATCGCTCGGTGTCCTTTCTTTCGTCAGCGTGCTCGTCATCGCTTGCCCGTGCGCTCTGGGGCTTGCTACGCCCACCGCTATCATCGTCGGGGTCGGCAAGGGCGCCCAAAACGGAATTCTCGTCAAAGATGCCGCAACGCTCGAACGTTTGCACAAAATCGACACGTTGATTGTGGATAAAACCGGCACCATTACCATTGGCAAACCGTCCGTAACCGATGTTTTCCCGGGAAACGGAATCGAACACGACGATTTTGTGCGCTTACTTGCCTCTCTCGAGAGTAAGTCCGAACACCCGATCGCCTCTGCGGTTACTCAGTTTGCAAAAGAAAAAAATATTTCTCTTGCACCCGTATCGGATTTCTCAATTATTGGGGGTAAGGGGCTTACGGGGAAAATCGACGGGAAAGAATATTTTGTCGGGAATGAAACGCTCATGGGTGAATTGGGCGCGCGATTTGACGTAGCTTCATTAGAACCGCATGTCGCTTCCGGAAAGACACCGATTCTCCTTGCGACTCAGGGTTCTTTTCTTGGCTTTGCTATGGTTGCTGACAAAGTAAAACAAGAGTCCCGGAGTGCAATTTCGAGTCTTCGGAATATGGGCGTACGGGTTATTATGCTGACGGGCGACAATGAGCAAACCGCGAGAAACATTGCATCGCAGGTTGGCATAGACGAAGTTATTGCTCGCGCATTGCCTCAGGATAAGGCTAGCAAAATAAAGGAATTGCAGGAGCAAGGGAAAACGGTTGCGATGGCGGGAGATGGCGTGAACGATGCTCCGGCACTCGCGCAAGCGGATGTAGGCATCGCCATGGGGACGGGGACAGACATAGCCATCGAGTCGGCAGGGATAACACTCCTTCGCGGAGATATATCGAAACTCGCAAAGGCAGTGAAGCTCTCGCGGATCACTCTCTCGGGCATCAAACAAAACCTATTCTGGGCGTTCATATACAATATCGTCGGCATTCCGCTCGCGGCGGGAGTCTTCTATCCGGTTTTCGGCTGGGTGCTCAACCCGATCTTCGCCGGATTTGCAATGGCTTTGTCGAGCGTATCGGTCGTGTCGAATTCATTGCGGATTAAAACGAAGAAATTATAGGCAGGCGTACTTTCCGGTGCCGATTCCTGATCGGAGTGATTGTTTTCTTTGTTTAAGAGATCGGACTCTTGACAAAGTTCTTTTACCCTTGATAAGATATTCGGACCAAGCGACAAGTGCTGCTTGGTGGAGCGGCAAGACTCCTTTTTCTTGCCTTGTTCCTTAAAGAGGTGCTGGAAATGCGTAAGTTTGCGGCTTCCATGAGCCTTGTTTTGGCTGTTTTCGGTGTAGTCATTGCAGGCTATCCTGGTATTGCGTCGGCGGACAAGCCGACCTATGCGCGAGTTCGTCCTGTGGACTATTGGCTTTTTGGAGCTTTTGTTGATCACACCTATGTGTGCTACAAGGGTTCCAGGGAGCGGTGCTTTGCTAATTACGGAGGGAACACTGGTGGGAGCAAGCTTGATGGCACAAGTGGGGAAAGCGATACGGATCACGTGTCGTGTGTTCATGATGAAGGGAAGTACAAAGACGGGGCCTGTTACCAGGAGGAGCGCAAGGATGCAGTGTGCCACCAGGAGAGCAATATTGGCTTAGCTGACGCCGGAAAGACGGTAAATAAGGCCAGAGGATACATTGCCTCCTATAAGCTATTTGGAACTTATGGGAAGAGTTCAAGAGTTCTTGGGTGTCTGAAAAAGTGTTTGGCGAAATAGGGTATTTCACAGCAGTTCCCGAGAATCTCGGGAACTGCTCAACTTTCATTGAGGAGCGTGCTATGAAAAAGTCCGTCGCTGTGATTCTGACTGCTCTCGGGGTTGTTTCTCTGGGCGTTGTGGCATACGTCGTTTCCTTGGAGAGTCTGGATGTTATCGAAGCAACAAAAGTGAAGTCTGCGGAGGAAAGAGTATGGTCCTTGTTTGGAACCGAGAGCGATGCCGTCTCCGTATCTTCCAAGCGGGAGGGGACAACCCCTATCATCTCTCCTGGTGAAAAGCGAGTGCCGGATATCTCTGCAAATCAAGAAGCCCGCACGTTTTTGTCGGAAGGAGTGTTCTCTCAAGAGGAAATGCGTCTCATGATCGAGGGATTCGGAAAGCCGACGAAAGAGGCACTTCGCTGGATCGTGAATGATCGGCGGCACGCGGAATTCCTCGCCGACCTTGATGCGAAGCTTGGCGAGAGTCTCTCAAAAGAAGCGCGCGAAGCGATTTTGGAAAGCGCTCGGCTTCTATGGTTCCGACAAGATATGCTCGATCAGATGCATGATGCCGGAGTGATCAATATGGACTCATATCAGCTCGGGCTCAGAGAACTTTTGAGATCCGACAAAGAGGCTCTTGTCAGAATATTGAGCGATGAGGAGTATATGACTCTCATGGGCGAGTCGAAGGCGGATCGCTCCTTCGAGCCGGAGGGTATCCCGATATCTTCCCAAGGGTATTCGGATATGACGTCTCTTTTCCCGGCGCTTCGAAACGGCGAACGAGCAGAAGTTTCTTCGTCGGCAGACGTGTACAAGGTGGTTCCGCGTGAGAAAGTGGATGAAGTCATTCGTATTAATCGCGAATGGTCTCGATTGCAGCGAGAGAATTACCATGCATTTCTTGCGGGCGATATTTCAGAGATGGAGTTTGAGCTAAACGACACTCGAATCAAAGAGGAGGAGAGTGTCAAGATTGACGCCGTCATTACTCCCGAGCAGGAACTCTTCCTCTATGGAGCGAGTCGTCGCTGGGATGCCATGATGCCTGAAGAAAGAAAGAGAATTGAAGACGAATCGTAAACTTTCTATCGCTGTCTCATAGCTATCCCGAGTTGCCAATGCGCTCGGGATGTTTCTTGGGAAGTGTGATAGCATGAGGAACATAAGTGAAAATTTCTTTGAAAGTAAAACACGTTGATGTTCTTCTGGAAAAAATTTTTGATAATTGCTTGCCTCACTGCTTTTCTTGCGTCGGGCATGTTTTTTCTTTTTCGTTTTTATGGGGATAAGAATGAAACATCAGATTCTTTGGAACATACAAATGTGTATTCTGCCGCTCCGATACATACCGATTCTGGAAGTGAAAAAGTTTTTTCGCGAAACGAAATGCGAGCAATGATTGAGGGATTTGGAGAGCCGAGCGGAGAAGATATCAAGGTGTTTCAGAAGGATGAACGATACCATGGCTATTTGAAAATGTTGGAGTCTCTTAATGGAAGTATTGCGCAAGAGACGAAAGATGCGCTTATGCAAAGGGCATATTTGCTTTGGTTTCAACAGGAGAGACTTCTTGAAAAGGAGGAATCCGGAGAAATTGATATGGATGGGTTTGACTTTGGGATGGGTGTTATTGTAGAACTGGATGACAACTTTACGAGAGAACAACTTTCTGACGAAGAATACCGCTCTCTTATGGGTGTAGCGAAGGACGAACTTCATCCATTATGGTCAGAATTCTCTAGATCAACAAAGGGCTACTCCAAAATTACTTCCATTTTCCCTACCATTCGAAACGGCGAGCATCCGGAAATACAGTCTTCCGAAGATCTCTACAAGGTCGTGCCAAAAGAAGCGATTGAGAAAATAATAGCGGGAACTCGGGAGCGATCGAAAATTCAGCGCGAAGCCGTCCGAGCGTTTCGTTTGGAGCAGATCTCGGAGAAAGAGTACGAGAGACAAATTGAAGCGTCAACGCAAGCGATGCGAGGCGCTATCAATAATGCTGTCACTCCGGAGCAGGAAATATATCTTTTCGGGTATGAGTTCTGATTGTGGTGCGGATGCCGATTGTGCCATAACCAGCTCCATTCGTTCCCGTATCACCTCAAACCGTGCGCCCAGAGAAATTGTTCATGATTACGTCTCGTCGTCCCTGCCACAAAAGAACGAGCCGTCTCACGAGAGGCGGTTTTTTCTTTGGTTTTTTAGCTTGAAAGGAACGAAGAGGAGGTATACTATATATGAATAGAGAGTAAACAAAAATTCATACGGCTCTTGGGATATTTGCAGAAGAGTCGGTATGGTACTTTTGACCGGAGGAAGGTGACTCCGGTAAATACATATTTATGGTTACAACGGCATCAAACAGGAATTTGCACGGGGCGAAACGGGCGAAGAATGATGAGTTCTATACGCAGTACAACGATATCCAGAAAGAAATCGGCGCGTACTTGGACTATGACGCGAACGTGTTTCGCGGGAAGACCGTGTACTGCAATTGCGACGATCCGTTCGAGAGCAATTTCTTCCGCTACTTCGTACTCAATTTCGACTCGCTCGGATTGAAGCGGCTCATCACGACGAGCTACAAGCCGTCGCCTATCGCGAATACGCAGTTAGTTCTCCATCCGGCGCTTTTCCCCGGCTATGAGGAAAAAATAGTGAGTAAACCGGAAGAGCCGAAAGGGCGGCCGAAGGTAACGGCGAATCGGTTCATTATCAACGAAGTGGGGGATGTGAACGGCGATGGCGAGTTCAATCTGAAAGACATTGCGGAGCAGCTTCGGGCGAACAAGCATAATGAGTGGGCGCCGCTCAAGGAAAACGGCGACTTCCGAAGCGAAGAGTGCGTGGAGCTTCTCAAGCAATCGGACATTGTCGTTACCAATCCGCCATTCAGTCTCTTCCGCGAATATGTGAAACAGCTTTTTGACTATGACAAGAAATTCGTGATTATCGGTAATAAGAATGCAGTTACCTACAAAGAAATTTTCCCTCTGGTAAAGGAGAATAAAATGTGGTCTGGACGCACTGAATGGGGTGGTGGTTTATGGTTTGAGACAAAAAACTCGAATGATGTTGACAAAGTTATTGATGGTATAAACATGAAGAATGTGTCTTCGGTATGGTTTACCAACATTGATCATGGAAGGAGACACGAACGTATACCGCTTATGACGATGGCGGACAATTTGAAGTTCAGCAAACACAAAGAAATAAAAGGCAAAGAGGCTTATGACCGCTACGACAACTACGACGCGATCGAAGTGCCATTCACGGACGCCATTCCGAGCGACTACGACGGCGTGATGGGCGTCCCAATCAGCTTCCTCGATAAGTACTCGCCGGAACAGTTTGAGATTGTCGGCGGTACTGCCAACGGACAAGTTCCGAATGCGGTTAAGATCGGAGATTTTAAGGTGTATAATAACCCGATTTCAAACGGCAAAAAGATTTATCAGAGGATTTTGATTAGGGGAAGGAAATGAATCGGAGATTATG
>CAZETL010000040.1:0-8578 GCA_964515255.1 uncultured Bdellovibrionales bacterium
TCGACTCCGATCGAAAACCAGCATCTCTTGCCGTCGTCCCAAGATCTCGCCGGAGCGGAGGTGGAAATGATGAATCTTGAAGGTCGCGAATATTTCCTCTCCAAGCTTGTGTCGCGCCTCCGGCCGTACTATGACTACATCTTGATCGATAGTCCTCCGTCTCTCGGTATTCTCACGGTAAATGGGCTTGTCGCGAGCGATGAAGTGATTATTCCCGTTCAAACTGAATACTATGCGCTCGAAGGATTGAGTCAGTTGCTCGCCACGGTCGGGCTGGTTCGCGAGCGTCTTCGTCCGGAACTCAAGATCATGGGGGCGTTGTTGACACTGTACGATCGCCGGAACCGCCTTGCTCGGCAAGTGGTCGACGAGGTAACGGATCACTTTCCAGGGCCGGTGTTCAAGAGTGTCATCCCACGCTCGATTCGCCTCGCTGAAGCTCCGTCGTACGGGAAGTCGATTCTGGACTTTGATTCCTTCTCGAAGGGCGCTCGGTCATACCGGGCGGTAGTCCGGGAGATTCTCGAGCGCGAACGCGAAGCGGAGATCCCACGCTGATGCGGGTCAGTTTCTGTTACGTGGCATTCAACGCTGTTTTTTGGTTCGAGAGGAAGTCGGATTTTTGACAACATAAACTCCTGCCATGCGGCGCGAATGCGTCTGGCAAAAGCGCATCTATCCTTATGTTTGAATCGAAGAGAAAGATTCTTTCCGTGGGAAGAAATTTTTTGCAGGGATTTTCAGTTCGCGGCAGATTGGTCGAGGAAAGCGTCTCTCTTTCATGGTCGTCCGAACGGTTAAAAGCGGCTCTTGCGACGATGTATTCCGCGCTCGGTCGCACGGTCCGGCTTCTCGTCGGCGAGTCGTTTACCTATGTAGTGACGGTTGCGATTCCGTCCGGGCGGACATTTGACTCCTTGGCCGACGAGCGCGCTGAAGTCGGGAGGCTTGCGGGCGAGCGAATTCCCGAAGACATGAGGGAGATACAGTGGGATTATCGCGAAGTCTCATGGGAATCAAGGGGAGATGCCCATAGATTTGTCCAAGTGATCGCGTTTACGGCGTCGTTTGGCAATGCCGTATCGCCGCTTCTTTTGGAATCCGGGTTCCGCGTCGTCGCCGCAGAACCAGAGTCATGCGCCATTGCGAGGCTTGTCTCCGATCGAAAGGAGCCGATCATCCTCATATTTCGGGGCGAGACTGTCTGCATTGCCGGAGTCATGCGGGGCGTTGTCCTCTCGAGCGTGACGTCTATCGCTTCCGCGAGCAATGAATCGGTGGAGAGAGTGGTCGCTTTCCTCTCCGAACACTTCTCGCTCGTTCCAAGGTCGATTGTCATGGCAAAGAATCTATCTCAGAAAGATCTCTCGGGGTTTGACCGAAGCCGGGCGGAGTCGGACGGATATACTCTTGAGGAAGCCGATCTCCTTGCTCCGGTAGGGATTGCTCTCAAGGAAGATATTTCCGGAGATGATCGATCGACTCTTTCGGTCAATGTCGCTCCTGTGAAGCCGAGAGCCTCTCTCTACGAAAATTCTCGTCCCGAGCTCCAGGATGAATCTGAACGATTCCATCTCCACGCGCTCGACGAGCGGGCATTTGCCGAATCAGAGCAAGAAAGTCCGGCGGGATTCTTCTCGGCACCCGGGCGCATTGGACGAATCGTCCTCGTATGCGCGATAGTGTCGGTCGCCCTTCTCATTGCCATAGGGTCGTTCATAGTTCTCCGCCGCTAGATCTTTTTGGCAATCGAGCGGTGAATCTCTATCGGTTTGATCTGGCGCGGAGTTGATGCTCCGGAGCCTGGGGAGTATACTTGGGGGACTTCTTTTTCGACACTCCTATGACAAACCGATCCGAATTTTTCAAAATCATAGAGAGTGAGCGCGGTTCGCGCGTCATCGCATATGCGACGAGCGATCGGCAGGGTCCGGTAAACGCCCGCGTCGCGATGGATGTGATACCTGTCATGAGCCGAAAGCTCCGGGCGATCGGGAAGACAAAGAAGCTCGATCTCGTCCTCTATAGCGCGGGCGGCGATACCTTGGTCCCGTGGCGGCTTGTCTCCATGATCCGGGAATATTGCGACGAATTCGCCGTTCTCATTCCGTACAAGGCGCATTCCGCGGCGACGATGATCGCGCTCGGCGCCGATGAGATCGTCATGAGCGACATGAGCGAACTTTCCCCAATCGATCCCTCGACGTCGAATTTCTTCAATCCGGCCGATCCGAAAAATCCGGAGAATCGCATCCCGATTTCGGTCGAGGAAGTGATGAGCTACTTCGATCTTGCGAAAAACAAATTCGGCGTGAAGAGCGACGAGAAGCTCGCCGACATTTTCATGAAGTTCACGGAGAGCGTACCGGCGATTCATCCGCTCGCTCTCGGCAATGTGAACCGCACGCACAATTTGATCAAACTTCTTGCCGGACGCCTCCTCGGGAGCCATCGGAAACCGCTTCCAAAGGAAGTGATTTTGCGCATTATCGAATTCTTCACCGAGAAGCTTTACTCTCACCAATACTCCATCGGTCGCCGCGAGGCGCGCGATGATCTCGGTCTTTCGACGATTACTGACGCCGAATCGGCAGTCGCCGATGCGCTCTCGCGGATCTATGAAACCTATGATGCCGACATGCGGCTCACCGAGCCGTGGAATCCGGAAGTCGAGATAGACGGGCGGAGCGAGAATCGGCGCGACTACGCGATCGCTTTTGTCGAGTCGGCCGATATGTCGCAGCACTTCGGTCTTTCGATGGAATTCAGGCGTCTCCAGCAACTCGTCCCGCAACAAACTCCAAGCGGCGTCGTGAATGTCCAGCAGGAGCAAATCGTGTGGCGCGTGACGGGGCAGGGATGGAGGTAGAAGATTAAAAATCAAGTATGGAACCGAAGCTAAATTTTGCTCATGTATGCGACCAAGTTATTCTTGCGCAAGGAACAAATAATGTTACTCTCGTTAATATTTTTAATGAGATTCAAACAAAAGAATTTCCTGCCATGCATCCGCGTTTTTCGTTTATATCTAATACCTCCGGACCAAAAGGGAAGTATAACGAAGAGGTTGAGATAGTTGATCCGGATGGGAATGTAATAGCGACCTCTCAAGGGGAAATTGTTTTCTCTGGATCTGGACCCAACAATTTTATTGTTAATTTCATAAATTTTATTTTCAAAAAACAAGGGAAATATTCTGTGAGAGTAAAGATTGGTGGAAACATTTTAGAGGAAGAAGCCGTTTCAATACTTGTGAAACCTGTTTAACTCCGAATGATTGTGACTGCGATGAAATATCAGGAAAAGTTAAGTACTGTGAATGATTATGTTTGGTTTGATCCGAAGTTTCAGAATAGAGGGCTTCCAGTTAGTGTTAGTGGAACAACAGGAGGAGGACCTCCCTCTCAATCTAAGAATGATCTTACTGGTAAGTTTGCTGAAGAACTAAGGAAATTAAAGGAACAGGTTGAAAGGAACTTCGAGGAAAATAAAAAAGAAATAGAGAGATCGAAGAGTATTTCCTATCTTGGTTTTTTTGCTCTTGCGATTGTTGTAATTGGATTTGCTTTCAGTTATTTCGAATTTATATTTGGGGGCGTGATCATAGATTCCTATAGGCAGGAGATTGTGGCGAAAGTTGAAAATCATGAAGTTACTCTTGGGAATTTGAAATCTGAGAATGAAAGGCTGAAAAATCTAACTGATTCTATGGAAGAGATTTTGAATTGCCAGAGGGCGAAGGGTAATCGTTATTGGGAATATCAGGAGTGTTTTAATTAAAATAATTTTTTCACACAATGTTATGGCGGAAGAAAAAGGGAATGCGGTAGGGTGGTTCGAGATTCCGGTCGTAGATATGGATCGGGCGGTGAAGTTCTACGAGACGGTGCTCGATGCAAAACTCGAGCGGAATATGGTGGGGGAGATTGATATGGCATGGTTCCCGATGGTAGACGGGAAAGGGGCGGCGGGGTCGCTCGTCTCTCACAAGGAATGGTACAAGCCGTCGACAGATGGTACGCTCGTGTATTTCACGGCATACTCCGGCGATCTCGACAACGAGCTCTCGCGCGTCGAGACGGCTGGCGGCAAAGTGCTCGTCCCGAAGAAGTCCATAGGAGAATACGGCTTTATGGCGGTTGTTCTCGATACCGAAGGGAATCGTATCGCGCTCCATTCGATGAAGTAGTTTCTTTCTCGGAGAATTTCTAGAAAAATCAAAACCCTTCTCTGGAATCCGGGAGGGGTTGGTTTTTTATTGCTGTCGCAGCTGGAGCCGATAGCAATTTGTGCTGCTTGACCCAGTTGCTTCGGCGACTTTGGCAAAGCCGAGGCTTCTATAGAGACCGTTCGCAGCTTTTCGGCTGGGTCGGCTAGTAAGCTGGAGACGGTAGAGACCTTCCTCCCGAACCTTCTTGATGAGGATTGAAAAGATCATTTTCATGAGACCTTTCCCTCGGTGGTCGGGATGCGTAGCAACATCGATCACCTCGCCAGTCCGGTTGCCGCGGAGCGATGGCGGGGAAATGGAAAGTGTCGCCATGGCGACAACCTGAACGTTTTCAGTGTTTTCGATGTTTCCGGTGCAGGCAATATACACGAAGACTCCCGGAATCGATCGCCCGATGATATCTACGTCTGGAGGTTCTTTCTCCTTGCTGAGTTCGCGGTACAGAATTTGGATATCCTCTCCTATGCGGGAAATGAAATGTCTCGGTAACAACCTTGTAACGGTATAAAGAGCTGCAGTTTCCGTGTCCAATAGAGTTTACCTCCGGTTTTTTGGCGTGGAAATTATACAGTAAATTATCATTATCCGTCGAGAGTGACCGCTTGCACTTTTCAGAAAAGCACTCGGCTATCCAATGAGTCCTATTGACAGATAGGAGCTATCGAGATACTATTCCCAGTCGCACTTTTGCATTTGGTGCGGCTTCAGGATCTTTGAAAATTCTCAGGGACGCGTATTCAGAATTTCAACTCGTGAGGAGTGATGAAAGATGAAGGCAGTCCGTTTTTTGGTTTTATCTTTGTTGCTGGGCTTACCGCTCATCGGCAGTGCCGGAAATGAGACGAGAATTTCGTTCACCATCTGTGGCGGAGCCGATGGCGGTCGGTATTCGACGACGGCGGGCGATATCGCGAAGTTTGCGAGGGACATCCTGTCTCCGAAGGTCTTAGCGACAAGCGGGTCGGCAGAAAATCTGAGCCGTCTCGCCGATGGGACATGCGATGCGGGCATTGCCCAGCGAGACGCGATTACTTTCAAGGCGGCGCGGGATCCGAATCTCAAATTGTCTGTGGAAACGGCGGCGACGCTCTATTCCGAGGTGATTCACTTCTTGTGTCCGAAGAGTTCCGGCGTGCGAAAGCTTTCGATGATTCAAGAGAATCCGGAAGGGATCGTCCTCTTCGTCGGATCGCAAGGCGGAGGCTCCCATATAACGTGGGACACCATCGCCCGAAGCGTTAAGGGGCTTGACAAAGTTCCAACCATTTTCACTGGCGGTCAGCGGGCGATCACAGCAGTGACTGAGGGTCAGTATGAGCACGGGGGGAAGATGGTCGTTCCATGCATGTTTTGGGTTGGAGGCATCGGCGCCCAGCTGATGAAAGATGCCGACAGTGAAGCTGTGACGCTCATTGACCTCAACCTGGAAGGCATCGGCGAAATCAAGGATCGGTTCGGGAAACCGCTATACCGTGGAGCCGACATTGATACAACGGAGTATAAGTTTATCGACGAGCTTCACCTATTCGTGGGAGTTTCGTCGTACGGTACGGATGCTGTCTTCCTGGTCTCTGCCGCTTGGGCGGACCAACACGATGCGGAGTTTGGACAGCTTCTTAGGAAGCTGCGTCAATCCGTCTCGGAGGGCGCCAAGAAGTAAGAATCCAAATCAAAGCGGATACCCTGAGGGTGTCCGCTTTTCACTTTTCATGCTGGATGAAAATCATTGTTTGTTGACAATTGGCAGTTTTTCCGCTACAAAACGAGGGCGTTTCTTCCGGTACGCTCGACTTCCTGAAGGGATGCGCGCAATGTCGGTCGCCCGAGTCTTTCTCAAGCGGCCAAAAGTTTTTTAAAAATCTTACCTGGAGGTTTGGGATGAGAATCATTCTTTTTGAGATTTGCGGAGGCGCCTTGCTTGCAGGTTTGGCGTGTTTCTTCCTTTGGAAATTTCCGAGCTTCCTGAAATTGCTTGGTCCGCCGAAAATCGTCGTCGATTTTTTTGAACATCCGCCGATGTGGTTCCCTGTATTCACCGTTGGCTCGCTTGTCGTCGGTGTGATGGGGACGGTTTCAGTGTGGACTGGCCTGGGGGCAATCTTCATTTTAGCAGCTGCCAATGCCAAGTTGGCCGGAGCGTGGGATATTTCTTCCGAAAAGAGGATTGCTCTGGGGATTTCTGGAGTGATCTTTACCGGCTTCGGGATATTTACGCTCATCAAGTGGTGGGCTATCCTTGTGGTCATGATTGGCATCGGGGTAGGTCTGGGCTACAAATTGTATCGAAGGTCCAATCGCATGGGGGGTCTCGTGCCGGAAGGTGATGGCAAGGAGTCCGGAACGTGTTGAAGTAAAACTGATGGGTTTGAGTCATTGACTCAAACCCATTTTGCAAGAGAATCTCACAAATACGAGGGTTTTGCGATGAAGAAACTGACTTCGCGTGTGGGCGCTTGGCAGATGGTATTGCTTGCTTTCCTCCTTTGCTGTGGATCGATTGCCGTCTGGGACTACAACAGGGTGTTGTATCCGGACGATATTCCCATTCTGGGAATGCATGCCGATGAATACGGGAACATGACTGGAGAAATCGACAACGGCGTTCACTTGAAGACCGGAGAAGCCATTGTGGCAACTCTCCGGGATATTCTGAAGGAAATGGAGAAAGACTGGCTGTCGAATGATGTGGCGTGGCCGACGTGCCTTCTTGACAATCCGCAAAGTTATCAAGGGGGAATGCTTTTTGCGGTTCGACAGATTGTTCAGGTACTTGCTCAGAAGGTGACTCGGATGAATCCGACGGATCCTCCGAATCAGCATTTGGAGCGAGTGCAGTCAGCGGTGAGTATCGATGGCGCGTCATGGATGATGCCGGCATTCGAAGATGAACTTGCGGTTGCAATCACTGAATTGGACGCGTTGCTTGCGGAGATCCGGTCCGGACGAGTCAGAATTCCCGATCGGAAGGATACTCTGAGGGACTTGCTTTCCACATTGGGAGCAATCATCGGAGGAAGCGTCGGTCGATTGGCGAACACTCCTCGAATCGGCGAGCACAGAATGACAACGGTAACTGCTGGCGACGATCACGCGACGGGGGAAAAGCTCCTGAAACGGGAAGATGCCCAGACTCCATGGCTGCAGATAGATAATGAATTCTACTCTAGCCAGGGGGTGATGTTTGTCGTGAAAATGGTCTTCGCGGCAACGCTCGTTGATTTTGGAAAGCTGATCGATATTCAGAATTCGACAGAGCTTGGTCGGGCGACTTTCCTTATTATGGATCCCTATTTCTACAGGACGAGTCCTCTCGTGGTTTTGAATGGCGATCCTTTGTCATTGCTGTCCAATCACCCGACGGCCCTCCACGCTGTTCTTTTGAGCGCGTGGGTGAATATGGAAAAACTGTCGATTGCCGTCTCCGGTCGGCAATAGGGCAGTTTGTTCTTAGTAGGCTGCAGCGTGGCCTGTACTGTATCTATGTTTCCCAACGGATATGCTGTGTATGGCATGTCCGTTTTTCTTCAGGAAAATTGTGTTTTGACGGATATCTCTAGTTGACAAGAATAATTTTTCTTTGTAGCATCGCCTCAGTTTTTTGAACAAGCCGCATTCTGAAATTCTTGCAGAACCGGAGGAAGGAGGAAGAGATATGAGTGATTGTCGGGTGGCTGTAGTTGTGGTGAATATCGATGGTCTCGCTTCGTTCGATCAGGAGAGGCTTCTCCGCATGGAGAGTGACCTGCGCACAGAGATATCGAAACGACGAATCCTTGCGCGGGTGACCGAGCGTTTCGGCGGGATGCTGGTGCTAAGGGTCAGATTCTCTCGCGACGCCGTCGAACGGGAGATTCGTGGGGCTGATTTGATTCTTGCCACAGTCAAGCTCTTTGTCCCCGAAAGAACGCTTGTTGACAGTTCGAGCGGGGAAATAGCCCGGGGTATCGGATCTTTGATCGATGAAATTGTCAATAATCCGGGAACTCGTCGCAGAGTTCGCTGCCTCGTTTTTGAAAGGGTGTTTTCCGGGGGATGGGACTCCGAGAGCAATAACGGGCGAATGAATAAGCCCTAACTTTATCCCATTTGTCTGTAACGCTGGAGGTGTTGAAGGCTGCCTAGAGAACCAAGGCAGCCTTTTTTATAGGCTCTCCAGAAAATCATCAGAACTTTTTTCTTTGGCTGTATATCGCTTCAAAGCATCTCCAGTGGACTTTTTCCGGTAATGGCCTCCCGTGTCTTTTGCTGAAAGAGCGTTCTGTCCTTTGACTTCCCTGAAATTTTCGGCGATGCTGGATATGGAAAAAGACGTTCGGGTCCGCCAGGAATACGGCGGAATGTTTTCGT
>CAZETL010000041.1:0-5322 GCA_964515255.1 uncultured Bdellovibrionales bacterium
AAGAAAAACGTGATCGCGGCGATGAGAAGAAAAAACAAGATCCCGAGAAATTCCGGGCTTCCCATGACGCTTCTCAATCTACTGCGATGTGGCATGGCTGCGTCCTCCGCTAAGGTGGTGGATTGTTAATGAACATCTTCCATAGTGCTCCATACTGCCAATGGTTGTCCAGTATTGGCAGAACCTTTCCAAAGATATTCCGTTAAAGATATTTTGCCGGGTTAATATGGGCTCCCGTTGGAATCATGAGACCCTTCACTTTCTTCGACTCCACAATTTCAAAGGAGTCGCTCGAAAATACGGAGAAATGCACATGCGGTCCAGTTGAATATCCCGTCGAACCCATAAGGCCGATTTTTTCTCCGCGGTCAACCCTCTCCCCTTTTTTTGCGATTTGTTTTGACAAATGTCCGTAAAGCGTCGTGAGGCCGTTTTCATGTTCAATTGCTACCCATTTCCCATAAGCATACTTCCCATTGTCTCCTGTCGCGACAACCTTTCCCTTTTCAGCCGAAAGGATTGGTGTGCCGATAGCGTCTGCGAAGTCAATTCCATTGTGGAATGTGTACCATCTGGTAAACGTTGTTTTCCCGTAGCCCTGGCTCTTTCGATGATCTTTCACTGGATACCCGAGTATGCCCGAGCTGAAACTCGGAATAGAGTTCAGGTCTATCTTTCCTGCTCGTACGGCATCGAGTTGTTCGATTTCATCCTCGATTTCTTTCCGCTGGCGTTCGAGGTTAGAAATGATCGTATCGTATTTGTCTTGCTCTGCAGCGACCGCCGCAGCAAGCGCCTCTTTTTTTCTTTGCGACGATTCAAGATAAGCATTCTGCTGCTCAAGGCGAAGTTTGACGCTTTCGATTTCCACTTTCTTCTTCCCAGCGAGGTCTCTATCCCGTCGCAGTGAGTCGCGAATGCCGATTATTCCCGCAAGCGCATCCTGAATGCCGTTTCCCATAGAAAAGAAGGCGTCTCGGTCCGAGCCGACATCGCTCACTGACTGGGGAGAAGACAGAAAGATCAGAGGAGAAAATTCTGCCTGATCGCTCTTCTCGTAATACAGGCGGAGAAGCCTCGAGAGAATCTCTCGCTGAAGGGAAATTGTCCTTTCTTTTTCTCCGATAGTGGATTCGAGAGTTTCTATCGCTTGCCCAAGATCAGCGAGTTTTCGCTCGTTGCTTGTAATATTTCCTTCAAGCGCCGTCGATTGCATGTGAAATTTCCGCGCATCCTCCAAAAGTCCGCTCTCCTCCTTCTCTTTTAAATTTACGATCTTCTCTAAAGTTTTTATTCTGTCCCCGATTACATCATACTCATCCTTCTTTTTCTCTTGTTCCTTTTTGAGAGCCTCTTCCTGTTCTGGAGTGAGAGTGCTTTCTGCAAATGTCAGGCGACACGAAGAAAACAGCGTCATACCGAAAAATACCAACAAGAAAGCGCGCATCAAAAATTTCCAGAGAATATTTCGCCTCTTTTTTTCGATTGAGTAAACGGCTCTTGAAAATCTCCGGTTCATTTTTCTTTTTATGCGTTTTTTTGAATTTGAAGAGGAGCTTCTGCATTTCGGTCATCCCGGGTCCGCACCTAAAGGCTCCGAATTGACGCGTCAATCCGAGAAAGACAGGATTCCTTGCCAATAACCCAGGCGATTTCTTGCGGCGGAGGAGATTGGCGCTCGCCTGAAAGGGCGACTCGGAGCGGCCAGAGAAAATCCCCGCGTTTCTCCCCTGCCGCGCGAAGCAGCGCTTCGCCAATCCCATCTCTCGTCCATTGTTCGTTAGGAATATTCTGCAACACTTCTCGTGCAGCAATAAGAACTCGCTTCGTATCTTCTGCAGAATTTCCTTTCCAGGGAAGAATCTCCCGATTTGGAAGAGGTTCAAGAAAGAGAAATTTCGACGATTCGCCGATATCGGCGAATTTCCGGAGACGATCGCGCTCAACAAGAAAGGCGTTCGCAAGGAAATCGCGCGAGGTTCTTTCGATTGGAATATCGCCGTACCATGTTTTCCTCTTGAAATGCGCGAGCGAGACCTCCAAAAATTTATCTTCGGAAAGTCTCTTTATATACTCCGAGTTGATCCAATCGAGTTTCTTCACATCGAAAATGGCCCCGCCCTTGTGGACGTGGTCGATGTCGAATGCTTCGACGAGTTCGCGAAGCGAGAAGATTTCACGAGTCTCTCCTCCTCCCGGATTCCAACCAAGCAGCGCGACAAAATTCACAAGCGCTTCTTGCAGGTAGCCTTTCGCAAGATATTCCTCAACCGCAACATCCCCCTGTCGTTTGGAGAGTTTCGACCGATCCGGATTCAGAAGAAGCGGAATATGCGCAAATATTGGAGCATCCCACCCAAATGCCGCATAGAGAAGCAAGTGCTTCGGCGTCGAAGGAAGCCATTCTTCTCAGCGAATCACGTGAGTGATTCCCATGAGATGGTCATCGACGACATTTGCAAGATGATAAGTCGGGAAGCCATCTGACTTCATGAGCACCTGATCGTCAAGAGTCTTTTTCGAAAACGAGACTTTCCCGCGAACGGCATCATTGAAAATAATCTCGCCTGAACCCTCTACGCGAAGTCGGACAACGTGCGGCATATCCTGCCGGAGGCGTTCGCCAATTTCTTCATTCGACAAATCTCGGCAATGCCCATCATATCGAGTTGGTTCCTTTCGGTCGGCCTGATCTTTTCGCAACGCTTCAAGTCGATCGGAAGTGCAGAAACATCGATATGCCGTCCTATTATTGATAAGGCTCTCCGCATGCTCGCGGTAGATATGGAGCCGCTCCGACTGCACATACGGGCCAAACGATCCGCTACTTGCAAGAAATTTAGTTTCATCTTCTGAGAACTTCACCCCCTCATCCCAGTCGAAAAATATCTTCAGAGTCCGAATGAGTTTTTCTACAGCATCATCCACGAGGCGGCTTTGATCCGTATCTTCGATGCGCAAGATGAAATCTCCGCCATTCTTTCTTGCAAAGAGATAATTGTAGAGCGCCGTCCGAAGTCCGCCGACATGCAAATACCCCGTCGGAGACGGAGCAAATCGCACTCGAATTTTTTGCTGGATTTCTGACATAATCTCAACAGAATCTATTTCCCACAAAATTTGTCCACGAGAACAGATGCTGGAAATATAACTACTGCCCGAAATACCCTCCGCCATCGATTCGGCTGAAAAGCAAGCCTCCAGAGCCACTCAAAACCAACTGCCCGAACGAGACGTGGCGCACGAGGGATCTTCCCGGTTAGAAAGTCAAAAGCGCCACCGACTCCCATGCATAGTTTGATGGATTTCGCGTTTTCCCGCAAGGATTCTGCAAAATACTCCTGCTCAGGAGCTCCGAAGTTGCAAAGGACTATTTGAGCTCCGGAGAACCCGGGAGCAGTATCGTGGGTTTGCCAATGAATCGAATCCGCATACTCCTCTCCGAACACGCGCAGAGTCGGATACTGTTTCAAAAGAGCATTTCTTATCTCACTAAGCGATGAGAGCCCATCCTTCTTTGCTGCGAGAAAGATTGAAAGATTGGACTCCTCTGCTTCTTCGAAGATCTCCAGCAAAAGATCTGCGCCCGAAAATCGCTCGAGTCGCTTCCCAAAGAACATTCCCGCAATCACAACTCCGACGCCATCCGCAACGCAGAGATCAGCTCTCTGGAGATTTTGTCCGAATTCGGCATCATCTCCCGCCCGGAGCAGAAATTCCGGACCTACCGTGGCGATACGACAGAATGTTTCTTGCTTTGGAAGTTCGCTGATACGCTTCACTACCTCCCTTCTCCCGGAAAATCTGAAGGGAATGCCTCGATACAAGAATGTATTTCTATTAGTAATTTTCCGCATCTCGGCGATCGTTTTGGTTCTTCTGCGGAGTGTTCTCGCAAAAAGACTTCAGCAATTACTCTATCGGCAAAGAAAATAAGGGAGGTGCTCCCGTGTATTTTGTCGAAATCAACTTCAGTAACACCTTACCCTCCTTGGAATGGGAACTCTTCGAATATTTCATACTTGAGACCATCTTCGGCGGAAAAGACGCTTTCAAAAAGAATCAACTCTGAAATCGAAATAGCGATGTTTCTTCGGAGATTCCCAAGTTTCAGCTTTTCAGAGGAATCGTTCTGGAAACCTTTCTTTGCCCGCGCTAAAGTAATATGCGGCCGGAATCGCTTTGCCGGCACAGAGGACAGTCCGAGAGAGTTCCGCAATCGATTGTAGAGTGAGAGCGCTTCAATATTCTCAGGACCCGTGCAAGCAAGAATTTTCCCAGGCCCAGGCTCCGAGCCGCTCTCTGAAAGGAATTCAATTCGATCAAAAAAGAGGTCGAACGACTCCGTTTCTTCCGCCAGTTCCGAAAGGATTTCTGATATCTTCGATATGCCGCCTTCAGACTGAAAACCGAGAAACAATACGGTTACATGGAAATTTTCCGGCTTCGTCAAACGAAACGGAAGGTCTGAAATGGACACAACGTATTCCCGTAAGTGCTTCTCCGCCATCCGGGGAATGCGAAATCCGATAAAAAGTTTCCGAGATTTCATGACGGAATCCTAACAAGAAGCCGCCATCAAAGCAACATTCGCAGCAAAAAACACGGCGTGTTAGGATATTTGGATGAAAAATACTAGAACCAAACTCATTTCCATTGTGCCGCTCGTCCCCATTCCGATTGGTAAATCCCCCTTCTTTTCCTATGCCACCGAAAACAAGGAAGTGGTTCCGTCATCCGGATCGATTGTTTCCATTCCTTTCGGGCGTCGAACTGTTCGCGGAGTTGTTTGGAGAGAGCCGCCCACATCGAATCCGATCGAGAGAGAATTTCGCTACAAGCCAGTTATCCGAACAATCTCGGAAGACTTCCTCTCGAAGCCAACCTTTGCATTTGCCCGGTCACTTTCACTGGCAACGAACACTCCTCTCGGCTCAATGCTCGAAAGATTCGTCCCGACGAAGTTTGCGGCGCCCTTCTCCGGCCATTCGTTACTGGAAAAGCCTCGCCAACTTCCTCCGCAAACCCATAACTTCGCCCCAGAGGAAGCGAGAGCAGCCGCCAAAATCCAATCCCGACGAAAAAAATCGACGTTATTCCTCAGCTCATCCAGTTCAGAGAAAATATTCGTACTTTTTGATTGCGTGAGAAAATCAGTTGCGAACGGCGGCACCGCTCTCGTCCTTGTTCCCGACGCATCCATTCTCTCTCAGGAAAAAAATCGCTACTCCAATGAGTTTGGTTCCGAGAATATCTCCACCTTCCACTCCGGATTGAAGGATTCCGAAAAATCCATCGTCCGAGAACAAGCAAGAACTGGAA
>CAZETL010000041.1:5332-8400 GCA_964515255.1 uncultured Bdellovibrionales bacterium
ACCATCCCGATTATTATTGGAACTCCTGCGGCCGCACTCCTTCCATTTCTACGCCTCGATCTCATAATCGAAGACGATGCCGACGCTCTCCCATATGAAACAACCCGAATCTCACTCGGAGCATCAGTGCGGCAGACATTGCATCTCCTTTCCTTAGCGCACAAATCAACACTCATTCGAGCATCTTCAAGTCCTTCTATGTCCTCGATGGAAGATGCGCGCAAATCGAAGTCCCTCGTGGAACTCAAAAAGGAACAAGAAACTCCAATACCGCTCTCGATCATCAATTTGCGTATTGAGCGATGGAAGAAGAAACTCTCTCCCATTTCCGAGCCGCTCCGGTTCGCCATCTCGGACGCGCTTTCCAAGAAGCAGCAGATACTGCTCGTCGTATGCCGAAGTGGAATGAGCGCTTTTTCCATCTGTTCCGATTGCCGACATATCCTCCGATGTCGCACTTGCGGACGATCGCTCGATTACCAGAAATCCGGAGAGTATCAATGTCCTTCATGTCGGAGTTCCGCCGGAACAACGCCGCGCTGCGCCTCATGCGGATCAATTGTTTTTAAACAAATAGGCTTCGGATCGGAGCGAGTTGAGCGCGATCTCAAACGGAATTTCCCGGGCGCAAAGACAGTTCGATACGATTCAAAATCAGCCAAAGGAAAACTCACTCTCGAAGAGCTGGAATCTTTCCGAAAAGGAAATCGGGACATTCTCATAACGACTGAGAAGGGTGTTTTTGGCTGGGACTTGCCGAAACTTTCACTCGTTGCTATCATGGACGCGGACTCCGCCCTCGGCGCTCCCCGATGGGATGCGGATGAGCGGGCTTTTCGCCTCTTTTTGTCCGCAGTCGGTCGAGCAAGAAGACAAAAAGATAATTCTCAGCTCGCCGTCATTCAAACATTTCATCCAGAGAACTCTGTTTTTGAATACCTCTCCAAAGGGGAACTCCGGAACTTTTTCTCTTCGATCGAAGAGGAGCGGCGAAGCCTCCTCTTCCCGCCCTTTGGGAAAATAGTCCGTATCTCAATCGATCCAAAGAAGAAAATCGAGGCCGAATCAGCTTTCGAGAAACTCAAAGAATTCCTCGATTTAGAAAGAAAGAAATCCCCGAAATCAATACGTTTTTCCATATCATCTCGGGATCGGATCAGGAAACCATCTCTCAAGGGATCCACGCGAGGGAAAATACCCGAACGAGAAGCAATCGTAAGATATTCCGCAGAATCGGCGAAGGAATTTGATTTTGAGAAAAGTTTCGAGCGCTTTCTCCAAGGTTTCCCGGGTCGTTTCAATATCGAAAGACAAGCTGATTGAGACTCAATATTCCAATATCTCCGACACCTCTTCTAGAGTTTTATATGAACGGCCTTCCCATTGTTACCGGAAAAGAGAATCCTTTTCTCCACGAGAAGACAAGACGCGTGGCGGTTCCTCTCACGCAAGAGGTGCAAGATCTCATTCCAGTCATGTTCCAATCGCTTCATGCCGCACATGGCATTGGTCTTGCCGCACCGCAAATTGGTTCGCCTCTCCGGCTTGCAGTTATCGATATAGAGGGAAAGAAAACCGTTCTCATCAATCCAAAAATTACTTCATTTTCAAGAGAAAAGATCCTATTTGAAGAAGGTTGTTTGAGCATTCCTGGCGAATATTTCCTTATCGAGCGATCAGAGCGAATCACCGTTCGCTATGAAGACGAACATGGGCAAGAAATGAAACAGCGAGCGTCCGGTCTTTTCGCCATTGTCATCCAACATGAAGTAGACCATTTGGATGGCGTTCTCATTTTTGACAGATTTAAAGCCCAAAAGAAGAATAAGCGCTACGCCCTTTAAAAACTTCTCCGGGAATCTCCCGCGAGATAGATCCGAAGACGAGCATCTCGGCGAAAAGACCCAAACAAACCTTCTAGAAATATTATGTCGGAAACAACACTGCCACGCATTGTCTTCATGGGAACACCAACTTTTTCCGAAGTGGCGCTTCGCGCACTCCATGCGGCACAATACCCTCTTGTAGCCGTATATACCAAACCAGACAAACCATCTGGACGGAACCAAGAGATCAGCAAGAGTCCCGTTAAGATTTTTGCGGAAGCACAGTCGATACCCGTCGAGCAACCCCCGCGATTCGATGATAACGCCATTGCGACACTTAGAAACTATCGTCCGGACATCATTGTCGTTGCCGCATACGGGAAAATTCTCCCTCAAGCGGTACTCGATATCCCAAAGGATGGTTGTATCAACATCCATGCTTCGATGCTTCCGAGATGGAGAGGTGCATCCCCTATTCAAAACGCCTTGCTTTCTGGAGATTCCACGACCGGCATCACACTCATAAAGATGGATGCGGGAATGGATACCGGACCGATTATCACATCTAAGGAAATGCGTATCGAACCGGAAGAAACTACCGGGTCCCTCCTGCCGAAACTTGCGGAAATGGGAGCGAAACTCCTTATCGACACGCTTCCTCATTGGAGAACCGGCAACGAAACGTTGCGCGAACAAGACGGTTCAAAGGCCACGCTTTGCCAGCTCATCGAGCGAGAAGATGGCAGAATTTTCTGGAGCGAAGAAGCTGCTACCATCTTCAACCGATACCGAGCCCTTTCGCCATGGCCCGGGATTTTCTCTTTTTGGAAAAGAAAGTCAACGCCGCTTCGCCTAAAACTTCAAAACATATCTCTTCAGAAGGAAAACCCCGAAACGAAGCATTCGCTCGGTCAGGTTTTTGAAATTTCCGACAGCATCGGCATCCAGACCGGGAAAGGTGTCATCTTCATCCGCGAGATTCAGGTCGAAGGAAAAGCCACAATGTCAATCTCGGACTTTGTTCGCGGGTATCCAGACTTCATCGGCGCGATCTTGGAATAGAGCTCGAATTCTTTGGTAAAAATGGAGAATTTAGCATCAAGATGCCACTTATTTGAACTAGAAAAACACAAAGTAATTCGTATGAATTCCGCTCGTTTATTCAAAGACGGCTTTATCCTTTCGTTTGGCCTTTTGATCGTGCTCGGAATCGGCGCATGGTCGATGTTCTCCAGCATGAAG
>CAZETL010000042.1:0-7873 GCA_964515255.1 uncultured Bdellovibrionales bacterium
AAGAACCCTGAAAACCACGGAGAGGAAAATTAACTTCGTTCTGACGAGAGACTTGCTATTCGGAACTAAAAAACTATGATGTGGACTCTAGAAAGTCTTCGAGGAGATTCTAGGGAAGCTCTCAGAAGTATTATCCCAACATCCCGAGTAACCGCTCGCTCAGACGAAACAAGTGTTCACCGTTTCCCGCAAGAAAGAATGCGATAGCGCCGTAGACAAAGATGTTGATACTTCGGCTTCCGGAGAATAATTTCAGTGCACTTCCAAATGCCGCGTTCGGGACAAAAGGCGTCCCGTGGAAATTCACCGCCGCATAGACCTCATCAAGCAAAAGATGGAGAAGATAGCCGGCAACCATAGCAATTCCAAGAAGAAACGCGTGCCATTCGTCGAAGCTCATCCGGACGGCAAGCGAAAAGACAAAAAGTCCCGAAAGAAAAGCCGCCGGAATCGAGTGTGCCATGCCGCGATGCCTTGTGAACCGCTTGAACAGTGCGCCGAAAACTCCCCAAACCACTCCGGCTGACAACATAACAAGCCCGAAAATATCCAGATATTCCCCTGGCATGCTCTTGCTCGCTGCAAGAAATACAAGTCCGCCCGCGATAATTGCAAGCGAGCCAAATGTCACATGGAACGGCACGCCTGAATCGCTATCCATATCCGGCAGTATTGCTCCGACCACAACCGCAAGCCACAGAAACACAAAAAAGCTCCACGACGCGGAAACCATCGACAGACTTGCCAAAAGGAAAGCCCCTATCACCCCGGCCGCAATGCCAAATGAAATATGCGTTCTAAAACTCGCCATAACAAATGTATTTCTTTTTGTCCGACCGAGGATTTTTAATAGTTTTCCAACACTCACCATCGACCGATAGTCAGAGCTTCCGACTGTCGTACGCCCAGTGGAGAAGAGCTTGTCGTTGACGGGGGCGGCAAGAAAAATCATTCGAACGACAATGCGCCGCAACTTGAGCAAGATGCCGCCGCATCGCCCTCCATCGACGAATTTGTCTCGCATCATCGGTGTGTCGCCGTCCGGAATAGTAACGGCAATACCATTGAAACCATCCTCGAGGATCATCCGGATGGATCCACCCTCTCTCCCGCCAAACTGAAAGCGGTTCACTCGCATGAACACCAAAGAAATTCAGATTCGGATCTCGCTTTCGAGGAGCAAACTTCGCCTTTTGAAACCAAGATGCTGGAAATTCATTCCGGCAGTCCCGCATATAGACGCCGCCAAAGACTCCGAGCTCGAGCATCTTTTCTGGCGAGAGATCAGGTTTGAATTCCGGATCAAAATGCTTGCCCGCTGGCTCGGTGCGATTGTATCGATATCCCTTTTGCATTCGATCATTGACAGTTACCCGTTCGCTCATAAACATTCCTCTTACTTTTTTGCGCTAAGGAACTTCTTTCGCATTTCGGGAGAGAATTTCTCTATCGAATAGCGAAGCATCGTTCGCGGCATCGCATGGGCATTCTCTCTGAGGAAGCCTGTAAGCGCTCTTTCATTCTGTTTTCCAACTTCGCGAAGCATCCACCCGACCGATTTCTGAATAAGGTCGCGACGATCGCCAAATGACGCTCGAGCAAGACCGAATATCTCATCAAAGAATCCCTTGCGAATAAACGTCCAAGTCGACAGTACCGCCATTCGACGACTCCAGAGATTCTCCGAAGAAAACAATTCGAAAAGAGCCCCCCTCTTCTCCGGATGCCGAAACAGGAAATCGCCAACCACCTTTGGAACTGTCACATCGACAAGATCCCAGTTATTTGCGGCTTCCCGATGCGCAAGAAAGAATTCATATGCCGCGCATTTCTCTGCATCGCTCGCCGCACGTTCGTATCGAGAGACAATGATAAGAAGCCCGATCATCCGATCCTCATGCCATTTGCTCCGAAGAAGTTTCCCGATGCCGTCGTCATTCATGGTCCGATGTGACTTCGCAAGCTGGCGAACCGTTTTCATATCAAGTCCGCGAAACCGATCCCCTTCGCCATATTCGCCCTTGCCAGTCTTAAAAAACTTCTGGCTTACGACGGCCCGAGCCCTATTGGAAAATCGACGTATCTCTCTCTGAAGAGTATCCATTGCGATGAAAAAGAACCATCCTTTCAAAGGCGGCGCGTACCAAAAAATCAACGCACCTGTCAATCAATGATTTCGTAGGAGAGCGTCATTTGAACAGATTGCGTATTGGTGCCAGGTTCCACAATTGGCGCCGATGCAGATTTCATCATATCAGCGCCACCCATACCACCAATACCGTCTCCTGGATTCGGAGCTGGCACGGATTCAAATACCGCTACCAATTTCCCGAGGCGAAACCCTCCCGCACGAGCGATTTCCTTCGCCTTCTGTTGCGCATCTCGTATCGCAGCTTCCCGCGCTTCACGTTTTGACGCCGCATCGTCATCCAGCACAAACTGAACACTTGAAACAGAATTCGCTCCTTTCGACACGACTCCCGAAAGAATGTCTCCGAGAGCGTCCGTCTTCCGCACTTTCACGGAAAGTGTTTCCGTAAGCGAGTACCCGGAAATGACTGGGTCCGGACATATCCCGTTCTGACAGGGATTTGGATTGTATCTCGGCAACAACGAGTATGCCGTCGTCTTTACATCTTTCGCATCGACGCCATTGTCTTTCAAAAAGGCATCGACTGCCCGCATTTTCTCGGCGCTTACGTTTTGAAGTCGCCCGACATTCGTATCGCCTTCCGAAACGACTGACACGGAGATTGATGCTACGTCCGGCTTCGCTTCGATCTTTCCCGCGCCGTCCACCGAAAACGACCTTGTCGGATAGCTTCGCTCCACCGAAAGGGAATACGAATATGCGGAGACTGCAACAGAGATTGCGATAACGACAAACGCCCCTGCCTTCAATATTTTCGAACAGCGTTCAGCATCGAACATAAGCCAACAAATAAAGATTTATTTTTGTTCTCCTTTGCTTGTTTCCTCAAAAAATCCCATGCGCTCGCGCGCAATTCGCATTTTCCGCGCTGCGAGACTCCGAGCTTGTTCCGCGCCAGATGAGAGTACGCGACGCACTTCATCATCGGAAAGCGATTCAAACTTCCTTTGGAATTCCAAAAGGAAGTTCGCGACCACATCCCCAAGACCCCTCTTGAAATCAGCGTAGCCTTTCCCAGAAAATTTTCCAATCACCTCTTCCGCAGAAATACCCCCCAGAAGCGAGAAAATATTCACGAGGTTTTTCAGAGCCGGCTTCTCGTCTCGATACACAATTTCAGACCCGGAATCCGTCACCGCCTTCATCACCTTCTTGCGAGCGACTTCCGGCGCATCCATGAGCGCAATGTAATTATACTCCGAAGTTGACGACTTCGACATCTTCTTCTCCGGATTATCAAGACCCATGATCAAAGCACCCTGCTTTGACAACTTCCCTTCAGGAATAACAAACGTCTCGCCAAATCGCCTATTGAACCTCTCTGCAAGATCACGAGCGAGCTCAATATGCTGCATCTGATCCTTCCCGACGGGAACGATTTCCGTGTCATACAACAAAATATCGGCTGCCATGAGCGTCGGGTAGGTAAACAGTCCAACGCCAGACTCCGACGCTTTTCCCTTCTGGGACTTATCCTTGAATTGAGTCATTCGTTCCAATTCCCCAATCCGAGCAATGGTACTCAGTATCCATCCAAGCTCTGCGTGCTCCTTTACATGCGACTGGACGAAGAGAGTCGAGCGCTTCGGATCAATACCTGAGGCGAGATAGATCTTTGCAATTTCAACGGTACGCTTCGAGAGCATTTCCGGATCTTGCGGCACCGTAATAGCATGGAGATCTACGATACAAAACAACGATTCATAATCATTTTGAAGATCAACCCACTGTTTGATCGCGCCGAGATAATTTCCGATATGGAGATTCCCCGACGGCTGGATGCCAGAAAATATTCTTTGTTTCATAGTGCAGAATGACAAGAAGGAGGCCCACTACCTGAGAAGTCCTTATACTTCGACAACAACGGGCAACACCATCGGTCGTCGCTCCGTTTTCACGAAGAGGAATTGTCCGATAGTATCCCGGATATTGTTCTTGACAAGGTTCCAGTCAATAGACGTATCTTTCGAGGTTGAGTCTTTTACAATCTTTGTCACCTTTCGCTTCGTCTCATTTACGAGATCGAAATTTTCCTTCACGTGAATAAAACCACGCGACGTAATTTGAACCGACCCGACAATCTTCTTCGTCTTCGAATCAATTACGACCGTAATGGCGATCATGCCGTCTTCGGCGAGCATTTGCCGATCTCGAAGCACTACGTGCCCGACATCTCCCACTCCAAGCCCGTCAATGAATACGTAACTTGAGTCCGCTTTCTTGTTTAGAAGCCTTGCTTCGCCTTGTTTCACATCGAGAACGCTTCCATTGTCGAGCACAAAGATCCTTTCCTTCGGGAATCCATCTTGCGCCGCGATGCTTGCCGCTTCTTTGAGGAAATAGTGGTTCGCGTAAACCGGCAAAAAGAACGTTGGCTTCACTTGCCGGACCATTTCCGCAATTCCTTTCGCTGTTGAATGTCCGCCTATGTGAATGTCAAGTTTCACACCCTGAGTATCAAGCGTCTCACTATGGAGCACATGATCGCATTTTCTATAGAGATTATCCTTTAGTCGCTGGATACTTCTCTCATTTCCTGGAATTACCGAGGAAGAGAAAACTACAGTGTCGGTTCGCTGAAGCTTTATAAATCGATGATTATCCGTCACGATCTTCGAAAGCGCAGCATTAAGCTCGCCCTGAGCTCCAGTGCAAATCACAAGAATCCGATTATCGGGATACTTATGAATATCATTCACCGGGATAATTGTCTCTTTTTTTGCCTTGAGGTATCCGAGCTCTTTCGCTATCTCCATATTCATCTTCATACTATACCCTTCCAACGCAACTTTCTTCCCAAGCTGCTCCGCGTATTCGATGATATAGGCGATGCGTCGCACTTGGGAAGCAAACGTCGCGAGAATAATTCTCCCCGGAGCTCGTTCCAAGAGGCTACGCAGATTCTGATGAACTTCGCGTTCAGACGGCGGATCGCCCGGCTTTAACGACCCCAAGCTTTCCAGCATGAGAATCGTCGGCTTTGGGAGATCCGCAAGGTGTGTGTAGGTGATGGGACGCGGATCAATCGGGTCATTGCTGATCGTCCAGTCGCCCATGTGGATTACGGATCCCTCCGGCGTTTCAAGAATTACTCCCATCGCATCCATAATCGAATGCTCAACCTCGAAAAACCCGACGCGGAACGCCCCAAGCCGTATCGAATCATTTAGGGTTCGAACAGGTATCGTTTTCAATCGAGCAGTTGATCCCTTTTCATGATCTTCCACCTTCCGCTTCACAAGAGCAATCGTGAGGTCGCGACCGATAATCGTCGGATACCCAAGCTCTTTCAGAAGGATCGGTGCGGCACCAATATGGTCGAGGTGTCCATGCGTAAAGATTACCCCTCTCACATTCTTTTCTTTTCCGCGAAGATAACTCACATTCGGAACTATATAGTCAATTCCCGGCATATCGGACTCTGGCCACTGCACCCCCATATCGATGATAACGATGTCATTTCCATACTCGAATATGGTCATGTTTCGTCCAACTTCCTCTTGTCCACCAATCGGAATGACACGCAGCGTATCTGCGGGAACTGAAGGAACGGCGCCCTCTCGTTTCCCTTCGGTCGGAAGCGCCATGCGGACCTTCCGATTCGGATGCTCGTAACGCCGAAGTGTCTCCCGGGACATTTTCATTTCGGACGACTCGTCGGACAAAGATCCCTCACTCCTACTGGGCGCATCTCCCGGCCGACGAGGCGAACGGCCAATACTCTTTGTTGATCCAGAAAAACTCCGAGAATTCCCTCGACTCGACGGTGCATGCGAATTGTTTCTCAGAGAAAGTTGACCGCCCTGCTGTTTTGTGAACTTCCGATCCCGTTCAAAAGAAATGCTTCCAAACGGCTCGGCAAGAATCGAAGAAAGCGACCCCAGCCGAGTCGAACCCTCCTTCTTTGCGGTTCCATGCGAACTCCCCTTCATATATTCCGATCTACTCCAATGAGATCTCGGTCCGCCAGCGCCTACCGATTTGCGAGGCTGCTCACTCTTGGACCCCTGAAAGTTTCTCTGATTTCCTTGTTGCGAAGGCCTCTGACCGTTAAACCGCCTCAAAGGACGACGAGGGTCGCGTGCCGCCGAGTTTCCTGGCGACTGATGTAATGTTTCAGACATAAGAAAATAAATCTATAAGAAATAAAAAAAGATTCGGCGCAAGAACGCCAAGGGAAAGGCTGGGGCAAATCGACCAATGCACCAACAAAATCCCGAGAGACCCCGACTAAGAGCCGGGAGTTACCGTTTTCTCGTACACCTTTAAGTGGGCGAAGAGGGACTTGAACCCTCACGAGATTGCTCCCATAGCGCCCTGAACGCTACGTGTCTGCCAATTCCACCATTCGCCCAAACAGACCTTTCATTGAATCACGCCTCTTTTTCAATGTCTATTTCTTCGTACATACTAACACCAAAGACAAGAGGACAACGCGCCTCGGGCAGGGAATGCACAAGGAAACACCTTGCAGAATTCTCCAGTTCACTTAAACAAACCCTTCAACCGAAATGACGATTGAGATTCACTTGAAACGTTTCAAGTGAAAGATCAGCAAAAACAAATTCTGAGAGAGAAATAGGTCCTCCTATGCTAACATCTTTTTCAATTCCTCCACCATATCGACTGGTGTCGGATCAACGCCATACCGAAGCGCAAGATGATATGATGCAAAGTCTCCAAGAAATATCGCTCGGAATGTCTTCGTAAAAACGCTCCCCTCCCCCATATCCACCACCTCACAACAAACTCCCCTTTTCTCCAGGATGTCTTTTGTTACCACAAATCGCTTCTTCATTTGTTCGTGCGCATCCCGGTCAAACAGGATAATCGGAATAAAATCCGCTTGTGGATTTGTGAACCCGACCATTTCATTGTGATTGAGTTCTGGGAAAAAGTTCCAGAATGCCGGAGTTTTGGCATTTTCGTTAATCTTTATCTTCCAGATCATGGCGACAGATTTGTACGTCGTCCGAGCGTAAATGATTGGTGTGCGCCCGCGCATGGATGCCGAAAGAATCTTTCCCCGATCTTCAAGTGAAGGCATTTCCTGAGAGAGAGACTCCATTTCGATAAGAAGCTGGGAACGCGTATCCGGAACCATACCCAACTTTACCAAAACGCCGAATACCGCCCCAAAGAAATATCCCGTTCCTACTCGCGGTTGGAAATTCGGAAACGGCATCGGCAGCTTAATATGAGGTATTCCATGCTCGCGGCATATCTCCTCCAACTTTCCCCCAGAAGAGATGCCAACTGCCGGAAGATTTCGCTCTATTATCCGTTGGAACGCTGCGATTGTCTCTTCCGTATTCCCAGAGTAAGAACAAATGAAATTCAAACACCCGGTTCTGGTTGCTTCATGCGGGAGACCATAGGATCGGTTTTGATACACCGCGATCGGATGCTTCCCATCGAATTTCGCAAAGTAATCCGAGAGATAGATACGGAGGAGGTTCCCCGGCAAAGCAGACCCTCCCATCCCGGAAATCTCGATTGAATCAAAAATTCCCGGAATATCCACGCTCATCCCAAGGTCAAAACCCACGCGAAACTGCGAAGGAGATTCGAGAATCATTTTTCGAAAATCAGATGGATCCTGATCCTGGTTTATTTCAGACATATTTACACATTCGAGAAAGCCGAACTAAAGAAATGTCTTTGGCAATGCGTTCTCGCTCTGAATATTTATTTCCTCACTCTCCGCGTGTTCATGTACCA
>CAZETL010000043.1:0-4992 GCA_964515255.1 uncultured Bdellovibrionales bacterium
GGACTTTTTGGAATTAGGGGTGGTCTCCTTTTTCTTTTCACGTATTCTTCTCACAAGAGAGATAAAGACAAATCGAATGAGGAGAATTCCTATGAGATAGGGGAGGAAAACGACAAGGATTGAAAGAAAGGGCTTGATGATTGATTCGGGCGGAATGACGAACTTGTCCATATTTTTGGATACAAAAAAGGTCTCCCGTCGGCGGTTATTCTTGCGAATAACCCATCCTCCCTTTCGGGTGGAGACCATGAACATAGTACCGATCAGAAGACCGTGTTTATGTTCATGGATTTCAGACCATGCCAAGCCCGAAGGATTGGTTTAGGTCAATTCAGTTGTGACTTTACTTTACAGTATGTAGGTGGGTTTTATCAAGAGCAAAGAGAGTGTTTTGCAATCTTGAAGATGTTTGCAATAATCCCGAGTGTAATCATTCGTTGAAAATATACCTTATGGAGAAAGCTCAAAAAAAAAGCTTTGCGGATAGGTATAGCTGTAGTTCTATTCTTGGGAATTGTCCTTGTGGTTAGCTATCAATACGGAAA
This sequence comes from uncultured Bdellovibrionales bacterium, assembly GCA_964515255.1. Taxonomy (GTDB): domain Bacteria; phylum Patescibacteriota; class Minisyncoccia; order Moranbacterales; family UBA1568. The sequence goes on from CAZETL010000043.1 coordinate 546, forward strand.
GTCCCTAAATATGGCTAGTACTCAGGATGCGCCCAAAATACAAGAAAAGTCGGTACTGCCTCTTGTGGATTCTGGCGAGAAAAGCGCTCCTGTGGTTACTAAACCGGTTGAAAGTTGGAAAATATACAGTGATAAAAAGTTTGGCTTCGAGTTCAAGTACTCTAGCAAGTATTTTGTTAAGACTTCTAATGGTACAAAAGGGACTAGTTATGTGATACAAAACGAGTTGGTTAAAGTTGCTGATTTTGATTTTATAAAGTGGAAAGGAACGGTAATCGAAGAGGGCACGCCGGGTACGTTTTGGAACAAGCTCGCTTATTCCAACTGGAAATATTTTTCCGATAATTTTAAGAAAATTCAACCTGGGAACTGTAGCGAGGAGAGCATTGTGCATGTTCCTGGTCCTACTGTCGCCGATAGACCAAGGCTATGCGATATAAATAAGCAATCTGATTTTATAAAAGTTGAAACCGAAAACTACACAATATTCTATACCAAAGACTTTGAAGTAAGGTGGGGGTTGGACGGAAAAGATAAAGACTTAGTCAGTAAAATGACTGCCACTTTCAAGTTTATCGAGTAACTTTTGGTGTGGTGTTTTCGGAAAAGAAAAAAGGTATCTGATATGAAAAACCCCTGTTAGATTTCCTAACAGGGGTTTTAGTTACGGGCGTTGCCGTTTCGATGGGAAGTTAATTCTGTTCCCACAGAATGTTGTTGGTTCCGTCGCCATAGCCTGTTTGATCAGAACATCGTCCAGCTCATCTACGGGAACCGCATTTCGATCATCAACCTGAACACGGAGCGAGTCGTCATCATTGAGAATAAAGAGCTTGCCGACTTCCAAAAAGTTATATTCCGCCAACTCTACGATAAGCTTCCACTACCAGAGAGCCACCTACCGAAGAATCCAACTCGCATTCAACGCGTCTCCATGCCAGCTAAGTAGCCGTGCAGGGTAGTGCCCGTCAAACACACCGCCGGGAGTTGAAACGCAAACATATTAAGAACAAAAAGATCAAACGGGATATAGAAGTAGATAAAGAGAGAAGCAAAACTCAAAGTATACAGTATGTTATACAGTGTATACCTCAGGAATGACGGTCTATCCTTCCAGCGCGTATTCATAAGCAACATACCAAAATCCCTCCTCCCAGGAATACCGTAGCAGAAGGTCTCATACAAAAAAATATTGCTACTAATAGCCATTTCCAAGAGAGAGAAAATCCAAAAACAGGCAAAAATGGAGCCGAGAGAACAACAGCAAAAGACGCGTTCACAATGGATGCCCCTATTTTATTGGAGAGATTCCTATACATATCCTCCTCTATTAAGAGAGAAATGTCCTCCTCAGGTGAGACGATCCATAAAAGGCTGCTCCAGAATCCTTGTTTCTCCCCGACGTAGCACTTCTACTTCCTTACCATCGAATCGGACAAGCGTGGACGGACTTCCCTTCATAGATCCAGCATCGACAAAAAAATCAGCCAGACCCCCAAAATATACTTCCGCTTCAGCAATCGTCTCCGCTGGCTTCAGCCCCTCAGGATTCGCTGAAGGCGCAATAACTGGACCAGAAACACGAAGCATACCGCGGAGCACTGGACTGCTCGGAACTCGAAAAGCGAGTGACCCAACACCACGGTGAAGATATGAGAATTGATTGGGAAATGCAGGAAGAATAACGCTTACTTTTCCCGGCCACACCGTGCCAAGAAATTGCCTTTCTTCCGAAGACAGCCTCCGCCCAAAACGCTCGACATCGCAAAGATCGGCAAGAAGTATGATGCACGGCTTTTTTTCATTCCTTCCGCGAACCAAATAAAGCCGTTCAACGGAATCAGGAAGAAGCGCGGAAGCAACAAAACCATAAATCGTGTCCGTCGGGATAACACCAATCTCACCGGCAGAGAGACGGCTCCCAGCCTCTGGTAATGAAATTCTTGTCAGCATAGGGAAAGCCGAAGTCCGACAGGGCAATGATCTGACCCGAAAACATCCGCAAGGAGAAATGCATCAAGCACCCGCTCCCGCATCGATTTATCAACAAAAAAGTAATCGAGACGCCAGCCAACATTTCGATCTCGGGCTCGCGTCTTCAAGTCCCACCAAGTATAATATCCGCTCCCCTCACGGAAAAGGCGTAGCGTATCGACGAATCCTCGCCCTACAAGCTGATCAATCCACTCGCGTTCAATAGGTAAGAATCCGGAAACTCCAGCATTCTCCTTTGGACGCGCGAGATCGTTTTCGGTATGCGCGGTGTTTACATCGCCGCAGAAAACTACATTCTTGCCGCGTTCTCGAAGCTTTGAAATATACTCCAAGAATTCCCGATAGAACTCAAGCTTATATCTGAGGCGTTCCTCGCCCGAACCTCCGTTCGGAAAATAGACATTGAGAAGCGTGAAGCTTTGATACTCAACCTCGATCAACCTCCCTTCTTTCGAAAGGAGATTGTTCCCGAAATCTGTCCGGATTTCGAGGGGCGATTCTTTCGAATAGACTGCGACGCCGCTGTATCCCTTTCGTTCACTCGCCGAGTGCCAATGCGATTCATAACCGTCTGGACATCTGAGTCGCTCCGAGAGTTGATCCGGGTGCGACGCTTTTGTTTCCTGTACGGCGACGATATCATACTCGCCCCTCTCTATCCATTCAACGAATCCTTTTCGCTCCGCGGCACGAATACCGTTTACATTCCACGAAAGAAGCGCAATGCTTTTCTGCATAAACGAGCAAAATTCCAAGATTATATTTTCATCCTACCACGGCAAAGATCCGGAAGAAATGATGAACCACCCCCTCTTCCACTTCTTCCAATTCTTCCAAAAAATTGCTGAACACCACTCAAGTCAAGTTGCGAAAAGCTCTCCCATTCACTAAAGTGTCCAATTCCTTCCAGCGTCGCTTTTTCTCATCGTAAGGAACATCGTCAGGGAATTTGGAAGCTGACGTCCCGTGTCGTGGCGAATACCACGCAACGTAAGCCTTTTCAAATCCAGCCCTCCTTGCAAGGTCGAGCGTCAATCCGAAATCTTCAAGCGATTCGCCCGGGAATCCGACAATGATGTCTGTTGTAAATCGAGCATCGGGAATTCGGCCGCGAATCTTCTTAAGGAGTGAAAAATATTCGTCGCGAGTATACCACCGATTCATTCGTTTCAGAACAGTGTCACTCCCAGCTTGCACCGGGAGATGAATCAATCTATCGATATTGTCATGCTTCGCGATAATCTCAATAAGTTCATCGGAAAAATCCCACGGGTTCGACGAGATAAACGAAAGCTTTCGGACACCAGGAAGCGATGCTATCACGTCAAGAAGTTCAGGGAAAAGCGTTGGGATTCGATGCCTCCCCAAATGTTTCACCATAACCGGCTTCACTTCACGCCCTCCCGGAAGTCGGAATGAGTCAACGCGTCCGCCAAGCGCATCCACAAAGAAGTCTGCTCCGTACGAATTCACATTCTGTCCGAGAAGAAGAATCTCGTCTCGACCAAAGCGAATGGCCTCCTCCGCCTCAGAAACAATGTCCGCAAACGGCCGCGATCGCTCTTTCCCGCGAGAAAACGGCACAATACAGTAAGTGCAGAAATTATTACATCCATTCGAAATGGGGATGGATGCAAGTTTCCCCATAGCGCGCTTCGGCACATATTCGAAGCCAACTTCTTCAAGCGAAAGAAACTGCACATCAGGGAGTCGCTCGCGAAGCGCTTTCATCATTTTCCCCGAAGGCTCCCGACTCGCCGCACCAATAAGACACCCCGTAACTACAAACGTGAGTTCTGGCTTTTTTATCCGAAGCGACGCAAGGTTTCTGATGAGTCCAAAGACCTTCTCCGCAGCGCGTTCGCGCACCACGCATGTGTTGATCACAATAGTATCCGCATCCTCTTCGGATTGAGCCACTTCAAATCCGCGCGATTCGTAGAAAGAAGCAATCCGCTCGCTATCAGCCACATTTTGCTGGCATCCGAATGTTTTGAGGAAATATTTCATAAAATCAGCTCTGACATCTTTGCTTTTATTTAGCTTCCTTCAATCACACTGCCTTTCAGAGTTACTTCTCCAGCGAGCTGTCCGCATGCGGCAGCAATATCATCTCCCATTGTCTTCCGAACCGTTACCACAATGCCAGCATCCCGCAAATTTTTCGCAAATGCAGCAACCGACGCTTGTTCACTCTCTCGGTATGGATTCGACGTCTCGTTATATGGGATCAAGTTCACCTTCACCTTTCCGATCCGACGAGAAAATTGGATGAGTTTTTCCGCATCAGACGACGAATCATTTTCGCCCCGGATCAAGATATGTTCAAAAGTGAGATGCCGACGCCGCTCATCGTGCCGGGCGAAGTATTCCAAAGTCCATTCGGCAAGTTTATCAAGAAAGCCATCGAAAGACGTAGGCATAAGACGACTTCGAGTTGCAGAATCAGCGC
>CAZETL010000043.1:5002-7744 GCA_964515255.1 uncultured Bdellovibrionales bacterium
ATGGAGAGAAACGGCGAGCCGGACCGGCGGCCAGAGCGGATCATCAAGAAGCCTGCGCATTGCCGGCAAAAGCCCCACCGTCGAAACAGTGATACGCGTCGGACCAATATCAGTGTATTCGAGAATTTGACAGATCGCCTCGCGGACCGATTCATAATTTGCAAGCGGCTCTCCCATGCCCATAAAGACCACGTTCGTGATGCGCTCCGAGTTATCAGTGCCCGCGCCTATTTTGCGACGTGTGGCCAGTCGGTGTTGCCAAAAACGGATTTGATCGACAATTTCGTCCGCTGTGAGATTTCTAGAGAGACCCATGCGTCCCGTAGCACAAAACGAGCAGCTCATTGCACATCCGATCTGAGATGACACGCACACGCTCCAATGACCGCGTGCATTTCTCATGAGAACTGTCTCAATCCTTGTTCCGTCCGCGCACTCAAGAAGCGCTTTCTCCGTATCGCCGCGACGGCTGGAAAGCACAATCGACTCCCTGAGCGATATCCAGGGCATATGCGAGAGCTTCTCGCGCATTTCCTTTGAAAGCGTCGTTATTTCTGCCCACTCAGCAATAGCAGGATCAAAGAGAGCGCGCAAAACCTGCCTCCATCGGAAGATTGGTGCATCCGGAAACAACTCAAAGAAAGAAAGTCTTCTCGTGATTACTTTCATAGCTGCTCATACTAGATCACTCTCGTTATTCGTTCAAGTCGGAATTCCCCTCACCATCTTGCAACAGACGAGAAGCTCCTAAGATGCCAAATCAAGCGTCAACCAAGCTTTAGAACGTCAATCACTTTCCCATTGAGCACAAAATTATCCTCTGCCGTAAGAAAAATTGCTTTGTGCTTTGGATCCGTGGATTCTGGAAGGAGAACGATATTCCTCCCATCAACGCTTCGGAATGTTTTCACCGTAGCAAGACCATCGATCACAACCAACACCTTGTCCCCAGTTTTATATTCTTTGACATCTCCATTCACCAAGACAAAGTCTCCATCTTCAATAGTCTTTCCCTCCACGAAAGCCTTGTTCATGCTAGTTCCGGAGATTTGCACGGCGAATACATTTTTACTGCTCTTCACAATCTTCCTCGAAACTTTGAGGTATCCCTCAACGTACTCATCAGCAAACGAGAGCGCAGTACCCGCATTTGCCATTCCAAGAATAGGAATATTCACAAACATATTGCTCGTCAACTCTTTGAGACGTATGCCGCGATCTTCACGAGTTCGTTCGATATAACCCTTTTCTTCAAGTTGGTTGAGGTACATAAAAAAGCTCCGAAGACTCCTCAATTTCAGCCCAAGACGACTGGATTCCTCTTTGATCTCGCGGACTGTTGGCATTTGTCCTCTTTCGAGAAAAAACTGCTTAATAGCCTGGAGTACGATCTTCTGCTTCGGCGTTAAAATGTTCATACATTTTGTTTACTTATTATACATATGAAATTATATTTCATATGTAAATTCCGTCAAGAACAACCAGGAATAGATTTATCTTGGAAAAATAAAGAAAATCCTCCACAAAAAACAGACACTCCTCGTATCTGTTTTCAGGGATATCCCGCACAACAAAACAAGTTTCACACTCATTCGCTCTCCACATCCTTCTTCATTTTCTCGAAATCATCTTTTGTTATCTCTCCCTTAGCATATCGCTCCTTCAAAATAGTAAGCGCACTGTTTCCACGATCACTCTTGCCATCATGTCCACATCGGCTCCCCCCGCAACACCCACGACCCGAGGAGCTGCGTACGATCACAAGAATCGCCCAGATAATAATTCCCCAAAAGAGAGCCGTCAAAATCCAACCGAATCCAAACCCACCCATGCCGCCATAATAATTTCCCATCATAAGTTTTCACGTTAAAGATTATCCACAGAAACAATAACATGAGAAAAGCCCCCCTGACGAACCCTCCCTCTCACATTGGAATAGACCTTAATATCCAGCCAAACAGCACCCCCAACAGAAAGACAATAGTGCCTTCAGAAATTAAAAAAGGCTAGGGACTCCTTCGAGAAGTTCCCAGCCCGACTGTCTAACAGATCCCCTCCCATACCTCCATAATTCAGGCTTTCAATGTTGAAGTTCTCCACACAGAAGCATTTTTTTCGAGAATACGCTCCGCTTCCTCCTTCATGTTGTCCTGCAGTCTGTATACCCGCCGACCATTCGCAACCTTCCAGAACTGTAGCCACTCGCCATCCACCATCCGCGTAACCCACAAATGGACTGTCCACGGCCAAAGTCCGGTTTGTATCGCGATATCAGTTTCCGAGAGCCACCGCTCCGGTCTCTGGACGAAACAATTTAGGATGATAAGGGATCTTCGAGTTACTTCGCCGCTACGCCTCCCAAAGAATTTCTCTAAAGATTTCCGAACGAACTCAAACATTAGCATGTCTCCTCTCGTGGCCTTTTCACGCACCGAATTATACAGGTTTTATCTCTGCGACACAATATGGCCAAAGTTCACGCGCCTAATATTCACTTGCAAGAGCAGTGGCGCCGGAACGACTTGCAACAAAAAAACAGCCGCCTCTTCGGCGGCTGTTTTTGAAGTATGCAATCCTCTGCGGTCAACCCATCAGTCGGAATCCCCATGATCCTTCCCTTTCCGCAAAAACGAAAATGGAAGGAACGACCATATGTGTGTACCCGATTGTCCGAAAACAACCGAGCTATTCACCATTACTCCCTAGAAAGGAGGTGATTCATCCACAGCTTCCGCTACGGAT
>CAZETL010000044.1:0-7095 GCA_964515255.1 uncultured Bdellovibrionales bacterium
TCTGACTGACTCTCTCATGGCGAGGGCTCACAAGCTTCGGAAGGCAGGCGCGACTTCTGATGGTGCTTCGGTTATTAAGAAAGCTTCCATTAATTATCTGGGAACATTCTATAAGAACTATTACGACGGGATTGTCTATTGGTCAAAGAACTACAAGAGGCTTTTTGACTGATCTTCGTTGTTCTGTTGGATATGAAAATAAAAAATCGACAACTTCGAGAATTCATCCTTGATTCCGAACTCGTTCCGGCGGAAACGCTTGAATCGGCGTATCAAACTGCCGAGGAAGAAAAGCGGTTGCTTGGGCAAGTCCTCATAGAACGCAAGCTTATTTCTGAAGTGGATCTGCAGAAGCTGTACGCTTATGTTCTAGGTATTCCGTTTGTCGATTTGTCGAAAGAATCGATACCTTCGGATATCCTGCATATCGTTCCGGAACCTATCGCGAAAAAATCAAGAATCGTGGCTTTTGAGAAATCGGGATTGAATCTCAAAGTGGCCATGCTGAATCCTGAAGATTTGCAGACTATTGATTTTATCAAGAAAAAGACGGGCCTCAAGATAATTCCTTGTCTTACAACTACAGAAAGCATTGAGCAAGTGTTGAGACAGTATGAGAAAAGTCTTGAGGCGGAGTTTGGTGATATTTTGAATGTTGGGGAAGGAGGATCAATAACGGAGTCTTATGTTTCTGAGCCGGACGCCGAACAAAATCTCGAGAAGGTAGCACAGGGAATCCCTGTTATCCGTGTTGTCGACACTCTCATAAAGCACGCGATACTCCAGTCCGCGAGCGATATTCACATTGAGCCGGAAGAGAAACAGGTTTATGTCCGGTATCGAATTGACGGCATTCTGCACGATGCAATGACGCTGCCGCGCGACATTGCGTCAGGCATCGTCGCTCGCATCAAGGTGCTTTCAAATTTAAAGCTCGATGAACATCGTCTTCCTCAGGATGGAAGGTTTAAGATTGAAAATGACGAACATCGAATCTCGTTTCGAGTGAGCATCCTCCCGGTGTTCGACGGGGAGAAAATTGTCATGCGCCTCCTTGATGAATCTTCTAAGGGTCTCACGCTCGAAAAGATGGGTTTTTCGGGCGCTCCGCTCGAAATTGTGCATCGAGAAATCAAGAAACCGAACGGTATGGTGTTGGTTACTGGCCCCACGGGAAGCGGCAAAACGACGACGCTTTACACTGTGATGGATATATTGAACACTTCGGACGTCAACATAAGCACCGTTGAGGATCCGGTGGAATATCGAATGCCTCGTGTAAACCAGACGCAGGTGAATGCAAAGATTGGCATGACCTTTGCTTCGGCGCTCCGAGCGCTTCTTCGTCAGGATCCGGATATTATTATGGTAGGGGAGATTCGAGATGAAGAGACGCTTGAAATCGCGCTTCATGCTGCTATGACCGGACATTTAGTGCTTTCTACTCTTCATACGAATAGCGCTGCCGCAGCTATCCCTCGCATGATCGACATGGGCGCTGAACCCTTTCTCATCGCCTCTACGACGAATGTGGTCATTGCTCAGCGGCTTGTTCGTCGACTTTGTGCGGAATGTCGCGAGGAGTATCGGATGAAGCCGTCGGAAATAGCAACGCTTGGAAAAACTTTCGATCTCAAAAGCATACTTGAAGCTGTCAAAAGGGATGGTCGGGGGAAAGACAAGATCTCCTCTGCTGAAAACTGGGAAAGTGTTGGATTTTTTCGCGCAAAAGGGTGCGACCAATGCAGAGGAGAGGGATATCGCGGCCGCGTAGGAATTTATGAAGTACTCGAAATGACGAGCGATATTCGTCAATTGGTGATGGAGTCGGCGGCGTCGGAATCTTTGGAAGAATCAGCAAAATCCGCAGGGATGCTCTCTATGGTGGAAGACGGTTTTCTAAAGGCAATTCTTGGCTTTACCTCGGTCGAGGAGGTTATGCGGGTAACAAAAGAATAGGCTGAGGGTTTTTTTTATGTTAGAATTCATCCTATCGTCTTTTCTTGCAGTGTAATTCAGTGTTTCTCTTTCTATGGACGAACAGTTTTCTCCTCAGGTTGGAATTCGAAAGATTGAACCGTCTGTTCAGGGGCCGATTCCCGGATCATCGAGCCTGCATAATTTCTCCGGTCGAATGGGTCGAATGTCGGAGCAAGCCCGAACCCGATCGCAGTCTGCGCAGACTACAGAGTCGTGGATCTCCAGGTTTTTACAAGGTCTCTCGACGGTCAGTTTGTTCATGATATTTTTTGGATTTCCGCTATTTTTTCTCTCGGGGACTCTCCAGGGAATCGTTTTTGAAAAGCAGATGTATTTTTATTTCTGGCTTCTTCTTGGTCTCATTGGATGGGTTTCGAGGGGAATCGTAACTGGAGAACTTCGAATTCGGCGGACGCCAGTTGACATCCCTCTTCTTATCTTCTGGGGAGCTCTCGCTATTTCATCTTTTCTTTCGGTGGACAAATGGCATAGTGTATGGGGGTTCTTTGGCGATCCCTCTCGAGGATTGCTAAATACGACGGCACTTGTTCTCTCATTTTTCTTCATCACGAGTCACGTTGATGCAAAGCGATTTCGGGTGCTCTTGGTGGGAGTTCTTGCTTCGGGGCTTCTCGTGGCGATTTGGACATCGTTTGCTTTTTGGGGGATGCACTTTCTGCCGGAATCGATATTGAAGTATATGCCGCTGAGTTTGTTTGGAACCATTCGATCCCTTTCTCTGTTCTTCGGCATGTTGCTCCCGCTTTTCCTTGTCGGTTTCTTTCTTTTGTTCCAGATATTTCAGAGTCGCACATGGGCGTTTTGGGTTGGACTCACAAGTATTTCTGTCGGGTTTCTATTGAGTCTTTATGTGCTTCTGGCAGCGTATGCTTATACGCCATGGTTTCCGATTCTGATCGGCGTTAGTTTTGTGTTGATCTACGTTTTGGCTCAGGTGATCCACTTGGGCGATCGGCTCAATTGGATGCCAATGGCGCTCTTCGTCGTGGTGCTCGTTTTTCTCATGATTGGAAACCAAGGGAACGCGTTTCTTTCCAAGAAGACGACGATCCTTCCGGAAGTATCGCTCGATTCTGGGTCTTCTTGGCTTATTGCAAAAGAATCTCTAAAAGAGCGACTGATGGTTGGGTCTGGACCGGCGACATATGGATACAACTTCTCCCTTTATAAGCCGGACCAGTTGAATCGAGGCATTCAAAGCGACTTCCGATTTTACCAGGGAGGAAACTTTATTTTAGAGTTGCTGGCGACGTTAGGAATTATCGGCACTTTCTTTTTCCTGGTATTTCTCTTGGTTGTAGTGGGAGTTGGGTTTGTTGGTCTTTCACGCGGCCGAGAGCGAAACAAAGTGTTTTCGCTCGGAACATGGGCGGCATTGTTGGTATTTGTAGTATCACTCTTTTGGCTTCCGATTGATGGGCCGGTATTGCTTTACGGATTCCTCATCCTTTCGCTTGCAATCGCTATCCTGATTGAGGAAGGAGGAATTTCCGATTCCCAGCTCACTCTTTCGCTGAAGGCGTCCCCGAAGTTTGCTCTCGCCCTTGCATTTACATTTATGGTAGCTTCAGCGGGAGTGGCGTTTCTCTTTGCGTTCTTGGGAAAGGCATTTTTTGCCGATATCAGAGCCGGGCAAGCCGGGCGATTGACTGCTTCCTCAGGATTGGCAACTGATGAAGCATTGAGTGATATGGGGCGGTCAATCGCGCTGCTGCCTTATGAGGGGAGATACTATGCTTCGCTTGGCCAAATGTATATGACGGTTGTCAACAAGGAAGCTGGGAAGCCTGAGTCGGATCGGAACCTGGATCTGATCAAGGCTCTTGTGGAAAAAAATGCAGTGCCACTGGTCGATGAAGCGACAAGAAGGATGCCGAACGATGTCCTCGTTTTCGAAATTGCCGGGCAAGTGTACGAAAATGTCAGTCTGCTTGCTGGGTCTGATCCGGCAGTGCTTGCGAAGACGGCGGATATATACCATCGAGCATTGGAACTTGAGCCGAAGAACTCAAATTTCTATGTGAAACTCGGTCTTATTAATAGAGTTCTGGCAAATCGCGATGACAAAAAGAGTGATCGAGAAAACCTTTTGAATGAGGCCAAGGGATATTTCCAATCGGCACTTGATCGGAATCCGGGCTTCATTCCCGCATACCTCAACATGGGACTCGTTGAGGATGATCTCGGGAATCACGATGTTGCGATTGAAGATTTCGAAAAAGGATTAAAGATTGGTCCAAACATAGACCTGCAATTCCAGTTAGCGCGCGCACTGCAGATTCGAGGGAAAGATTCGGATCTCGATCGAGCTGAAAAAATTTCCTTGGAGGCCCTCAAAAGGAATGATAAAAATGTGAATCTTCTTCTGAATCTCGGATTTATCTATGAGAAGAAGGGAAACAAAGATTCGGCAATTGGAACGTATAAGAAGTTGCTCGGCGTATTCGAGGGGGACAAATACACGGATGTGCGAAAACAGATCAATACGTTAATCGATAATGTTGCGAGCGGAAAGGGGAATCTTACTCAATCGAAATCGGAAATTCCGGAAACATCGAGAAATGCCCCCACGGAAATTCCTTCGCAGACAGGAAATATTCCGAGTCCGTCCAATGTTCTTCCTTCGCCGGTGTCTCCAGCCTCGACGCCGGAGATTCCTGCTCCGACCCAATCGGGAGCTGGTCAGTGAGGAGTCTCTGCTTCGAATGCTCTGATGGAAAATATAAATCCTCCGCAAGACCTGGATATCTTGCGGAGGATTTATTTCCCTTGCCCGATTCTTTGTCTGTGGATAGTTTTCAAACTACCGGAATTCTTTGGAGAATTTCTTGGTCAATTTTGTCCAGTGAGACGGCATGAGTCGACCATTCCATGACCTCGCCGCGAAGAGATGCCTTTGGAAATGCTTTCGACAATAGACTCACTTCTTCGTTTCCATTGCGGCATCTAGCGAATACTCGGATGCTTGAGGGATTCTCGGGGAAGATCAGGAGAAATATCGAGCCGATCGATGAATGGCTTCGTATTTTCTCGAGAACAAAAGGAAGATCTTTAGTTGTAACTCCGAAATGGGACATGTCTTCAGGGAGGATTTTTGCCCACATGAGCTTTCGGCTCTCATCCCATTTCAGGTTGGACATAACCCTTCCCCAGAATTTCAAAATTGGGAACGGCTGCGTTTTGACAAGGCGAAATATAATATCATGCTGATCTGCTCCATGGTCCATAAGTCGCGATGCCGCATGGAGTGCACCAGGAGTAGTCGTTTTCTTTTGAAAGCTGTCGGTTCCAGTAACAATGCCACCAAGGAGAAGGCTTGCGGAGCGACTGTCTATTTTTGGAGTCCCGATTTTTTCGAGAAGCAAAGTGACCACTTCACTCGTTGTTGATGCTGTTATGTCCACGATATTAATTTGTCCGAATCGATCGTTTTCGGCGTGGTGATCAATGGCAATGATTGGAACTTCGTAGAAAATATCGGGATTCTCCTCGTAGATTTTTCCGAGGGAGTCTTTATCTGTGGCTCCGATGACGAATACGAGATCGAAAGAGAATTTCGCTGGCACGAAAGAGAAGTCCCTCGGATCTATGGAGCCTTTTTCCGGCGTGATATAGATATTGTACTCTTCGCTCTGGCGCTCAGTCCGAACGGAGACAATGTTATTGTGTTTTGTATTGAATGAAAGGATGAACTCTCGGACTCCGGACACGGATGAAACAATGGAAGCGGGTGGATTGAGAAAAGAGAAAGAATCAGCGACATCGCGGATTCCATCGCCCGCAATCGTGATATTTTTTTCGGCCTGTTCGAGGAAAGCGCCGAGTCCTGCTGCGGCACCGAACGCATCTCCTGTAGCGTCTTTCGGGACTATGATGAGGACTGAAGATGACTTGTCGAGGAGTTCTTTTATTTGAAGATCGGTCGGGAGAGACATATCGAAAGCCATGATAGGAAATCTCTGTCGGAGAAAGCCAAGGATACCAAAGAAGACGCGCAAGGTCAAACAATTCGAAAGGATTATCGTTTTGTTGCTCGTATTTGACAGGAGTGATTCCCGATATTATCCTAGCGGTGTTCCTTGACAATTGAGTGCCTTCACTTTCATTGAATGTCGCCGTATGAAATCGCTGTTGCTCGGACGTTCTTTCTCTCTTTGGGGATAGGAGAAACGAGATCTTCGCTTTGCTCTCAAAGAGGGAAATGGTCGTCTTGGCAACCTTGTTCCAAAACGGCAGACCCCTGGCCGATTTCAGGGGAATAAAGAGAAAGATGAGGAGAGCATGAAAACAATTACTGAAAAGACGTTTCGTGAAATCTCTAACCGTGGGGGGGTTAGTCGCATCTGTGACCGTTCACTGCAAACGGGAGAGATCGTTTGCAGGTTGTTCCGCGAAGGAGTAGAGATTGCCAAGTCTTTGACAAAAACAACAGAACAGGGAAGAAATACGAAATACTTCCTTTGCGGGGAAAATTGAGAATCTATTCTTAATTTATCTTTTGCCATCACACTCTCGATCATTGTATGATTGGGAGTGTTTTTATCTATGGAAAAATTTTACGCAGAATCTGCTGAAGCTTTGCGGTTGCTTGGAGAAGAGTGGGCGGAAAAATATGCGCGTCCCGGCATAGTGACTCTTTCGGGCGAGCTTGGTGCGGGGAAGACGACTTTTGTACGGGGAGTTCTTGCGAGACTTGGAGCGGCTGGAAGTTTCACGAGTCCGACATTTGTCATCATGAAACAGTACAACCTCTCGCGTTCGAAAAATGGAATCGATCGCGTCTACCATGTGGACGCATATCGTATCGGAGGAGAAGATCTTCGATTGATTGGGTGGGATGAGTGGAGGAACGATCCTGGCGGTCTTATTCTGTTTGAGTGGCCCGAACGCGCCCGGGAATTTGTAGGTGATGCAATGACACGCATCTCTCTTTCTATTGAAGGAGAGGGAAGAAAAATGAAGATTATCGCTGGGTAATCCAGGTAGAACGATGTGCAGAAGGGAAGATATCCCAGGTTTTATCTTGGGTGGCTTGTTTGGTATGCAATAAAAATCTGTTCAACATTAAGTCCTTGTCAGTACGAATACTGTCTT
>CAZETL010000045.1:0-5276 GCA_964515255.1 uncultured Bdellovibrionales bacterium
CAATTCGTTCCGGGAAATATGACTTCATCCTCCTCAACTACGCCAGCCCTGACATGGTGGGACATACAGGAAACGAGAAAGCTTCGATCGAAGCCATTGAATCCGTCGACAAATGTCTCTCCATGCTCATCCCGGTCGCGCTCCAAGCCGGCGGAGCGGTATTCATCACTGCCGACCACGGCAATGTCGAGGAAATCAGGAACTTAAAAACCGGGGAAACCGACACGGAGCATTCGAAGAATCCCGTTCCGCTTTGGTTTGTGGCTCCGGACAATCATCGAGAGAAAACAGCCGAGGAAATTGTGCGGGAAGAAAATCAGGTGGAAGGACTTCTCTCCGATGTCGCTCCAACCATTCTTGACCTCATGGGAATTGAGAAGCCCGAAGAAATGCACAGCCAGAGCCTCAAACGACTCATTGGAAAGGCATAAGGAGAAACCACCAGAAAGAAAAAACACCCGCCGAAAGAGTGGGTGTTTTTCTTTGCGCAGAGGCTTTCCGCTATCGCTCGAGAATCTTATCGACAATGCCGTACGATACCGCCTCGTCAGCGCTCATAAAATAGTCTCTTTCTGTATCCCGAGCAATCTTCAACACTTTTTGTCCGGTATGTTTTGCAAGAATAGCGTTCAACCGATCTCGCGTCGCGAGAATATGGCGAGCATGGATATCAATATCAGTTGCTTGTCCTTCCGTGCCGCCGAGTACTTGATGAATCATCACTTCTCCATTTGGAAGAATCATGCGCTTCCCACGCTCGCCAGCAGCAAGCAGCGTCGCCGCCGCCGAAGCGGCTATGCCGACGCAGATAGTCGAAACGTCCGGCTTCACATACTGCATAGTGTCATAAATCGCAAGAGCGGATGTCACAACGCCTCCGGGAGAATTGATATACATACGGATATCCTCTTTCGGACTTTGCGATTCAAGAAAAAGAAGCTGTGCAATAACCGCATTCGCCACACCGTCATCAATCGGCGTTCCGATAAAAATAATGCGATCTTTGAGAAGCCTCGAATAAATATCGTAAGCCCGCTCCCCGTAACTAGTTTTCTCGATCACTGTCGGGATAAGATACTGATTCTTCATAGGTAAAGAGGCTTGAATTATCCTCCAGGCGCGAAATTTATCAAGCAATCGGGCTATTTACTTCATGTTTTCCAGGAATTCCAATACCTTCTCGTTGCGAATACGCCCTTTCGCATACTGATGCAGACGATTGAGATCCACGTCTTTCTCTACTTGTTTTGTATTTCGATAAAATCGAAGCGTTCGATTCATTTCCTCCTCAACTTCATCATTTGACGGCTCAATACCACGATCTCGAGCCACTCGCTCGAACGCAAGCGCCGAAAGCACCCTCTTTCTTGCCTGAGGGTCCCATTCCTTTTCAATATCTTCGCGAGTCTTCTTGGATTTTTCCAAGAACTCATCAAGCGTCGTCTGAATATTTGAAAGTTGAAGCTCGAACTCGGCGAACATCTTGCCGAATTCTTCTGCAAGGAGCACATCGGGAATATCCGCTGTCGCAGAAGCAACCAAGGCGTCAACCAAAGCGCCTCGCCTCTCTTCAGAAAGCGAATGTTTTCTCTCTTCAAGCAATCCCTCCCGAATATTTTTCGAGAGCGCATCGAGATTCTCGAAGCTTCCGAGAGATACCGCGAAAGCATCATCAATTTCCGGAATAATCCGGTCTTCCACCGCTTTCAACTTCACTTCGAAATGAGCCTGTTTTCCCGCAAGATGAGGCGCGTGATATGTATCCGGAAACATCAAGTCGAAGGATTTCTCTTCATTCGCTTTCATTCCGACAATCGCTTCCTCAAAGCCAGGAATGAATACTCCCTTCCCGAGAACGAGCCGATGCCCGCGAGCACTGCCGTTCTCAATCGGAACTCCATTCTGCATGACTCGGAAATCAACCTCCACTTCGTCTCCTTTTCGCGCTTCTCGATGTACTGCGACGAGTTTCGCCCGACTTTCGGCAAGTTTCCGAAGTTCTTCCGTCACCTCTTCTTCTTTCACTTCCGCCTCCCTTCCGACAAATGAAGCTTTCGCTTTCCGAACAGCTTTTTCCCAGTCCAACAACTCGAGTTCCGGAATCACGGCAGTTTGAATCACATATTCGAGCTCACCCCCCTCATCATATTGCTTCAAGTTCGCCTCCGGACGACCTAAAGCTTCAATGTCCGGATGCTTTCGAAGCACCTCGCCATACGATTCGCGTATTGCATGCTCGGCAGCCTCGGCGAGTATCGTGCCTTTCCCAACTTTCTTCTCCACGAGTTCTCGCGGCGCCTTCCCGGATCGAAAACCCTCGATTTTGACGCTCTTCGAAATCTCCTCAAGCGCGTGCTGGAAAGACTTTTTCCAATCATCCCACGCGAGCTTCACGGAAATCTCAACTCGCGACTTCGGCAACTTCTTAATATCGACATGCATATGCCAAGCAAATAGTACGAATAAACAGGGACTAACGGTATATCATCCCACATTCCCCATAACCTGCCAAGACTCCGGAAAAAAGCCGAAGGAGCAGGGTTTCCTCCCGCTCCTTCGGCCATCCAAATTCAACGGAGCTTTACTTTTCGAATTTTTCAGCGTATAGCCGAATTCCTTTTTTCACAGCAGCTAAGCCCTCTTTTTTTCCTTCAAATCCTTTCACGACAACCTTTTTTCCGTCTTCAATAGATTTGTACGTTTCAAAAAAATGCTTCATTTCTTTCAGGGTGTGCGGGTTTACATCTTTCAGATTCTTCACGCCGTCCCAACGAGGATCATCAGCCGGAACAGCAATAACCTTGTCATCTCCCTCTCCGCAATCAACCATATGCATCACGCCCACGACGCGGGCCGACACGAGAATTCCAGGGGAGAGCGGGTATGTGGAGAAAAGCGCCACATCGAGAGCATCTCCGTCATCCCAAAGCGTCCGCGGGACAAATCCATAATCAAACGGATAGTCCTGAGACGTCTTCATAGCGCGATCAAGCTTGATAAGGCCAGTTTCTTTATCAATTTCGTATTTGTTCTTCGATCCCTTCGGGCACTCGATGATCACATTCACAATCTCTGGAGCCTCTTCGCCAAAAGAAAGATCTTGCCACAAATTCATAGCGTGGACTTTAGATTGATTAAACAATGAACGTCACAAAATCACCACAAGGACAATCCCCTACTCCTGTTCTTTCTTCTCTTCGGAAGAAGCAGCGTCGCCCAACGCCTCTTC
Source organism: uncultured Bdellovibrionales bacterium (assembly GCA_964515255.1). GTDB lineage: Bacteria > Patescibacteriota > Minisyncoccia > Moranbacterales > UBA1568. The sequence goes on from CAZETL010000045.1 coordinate 3,230, forward strand.
TTTGGCGGACTGCCCCGTCTCTTCCAAAGAAATTTCCTCAGCCGAAAGTTGCAAAGCATCCTCCGCCAGAGGAGCACTCGCAGTAGCTATCTCGGAAACTTCCGAAGATTTTCTCGTTCCGCTCCCCGCGATATCGATGCGGAACCCGGTCAATTTCGACGCCAATCGGACGTTCTGTCCTCTCCGTCCAATCGCAAGGGACAGCTGATCTTCGGAGACATGAACCAATGCGCTTCTTCCGGATTCGTCAAATTCCACCCGACTCACTTTGGCAGGAGAAAGAGCGGCCTTAATAAATTTCTCCGAGTCGCTATTCCACTCAATGATGTCGATTTTCTCACCCCCAAGCTCGTCAATAACCGCCTGAACCCGCGTCCCCTTTTGACCAACGCACGACCCAATCGGATCAACTCCCTCCTCCGAAGTAAAAACGGCGATCTTTGTCCGGGATCCGGCTTCTCGGGCAATCGCCTTGATCTCGACGACGCCGGAGAAAATTTCTGGAACCTCAAGCGTAAAAAGATGGCGCACCATCTCCGCATGCGCCCGCGAGAGCGTTATCCCGGGACCCTTCGCATCGGCCTCCACACGGAGGAGATACACCTTGACCCGCTGACCAATACGATAATTTTCCCCTTCCACTTGTTCCGACGGGAAAAGCGCTCCAACCGATTTCCCAAGATCAATAAAGACTATTCGCCCGTCAATTCGTTGGACGACTCCGTTCACGATAGTCCCTTCCTTACTCTTGTACTCGGCAAACATGCTCTCGCGCTCAGCCTCGCGAATTCGCTGGATAATGACCTGCTTCGCCGTCTGCGCGGCGACACGACCGAACTCCTGTTTCGGTTCAAGTTCGATATCAACAGTCTCGCCGAGAGCCGCATCCGCTCGAATTGCGCGAGCTTCTTCAAGAATAATGTCTCGCTCACTATTAAATCGCGGAAGTCTTGCTTCCTCGGCGGCGTTCCCCTCGACGATTTCCTCTTCCTTTGGAGCGCGTGCCACACGACGCCCTCCCTCCTCGGGAGTCTCCTCCTCCACCTCTTCCTCCGAGATAAATTCCCGCACCGTTTCATCAACGACTTCCTTCACCAGAAAATAGCGGGCTGTCTTCGAAGCGCGATCGAATTCAGAGCGAATCACTTGCCCTCGCTTTCCGTAGTCCTTCTTGTACGCGGCGGCAAGGGCAGCCTCGACGACTTCGATTACCTTCTCTTCCGAAATGCCTTTTTCTTCGGCAAGCTGAAGGACGGCGCTCCCGAACTCACCGAGACGTATCGACCCGGATGGAGCATTTTTCTTTGCCGCATCTTCGTCCGATTCCTCATCCTCTTCGAGTTCGACATCTTCATCGAGCATCGCGTTTTTCTTTCGAGCCATAGACTCTCTTGTTATTGAAACTTACATCAAAAATGGAAACTTGTCCGGGAACGGAACTTCGCTCGGAAGAATTCCAGAAAACGCGAATCCTTCCCACAAAAAACGGCCCGCTTACGCGAACCGAAGAACACTGACACCAAAACCTGCCAAGAGTATAGCATCGGAAAAGATTTGTGTCAACCCTGGCGCATGCCGGAATTCATTGACTTTTCCTGAGAAAAATGCTACTCTGCATAGCCGCCCGAAATCCTTTCTTTATCGCCGAAAAGGCCTGAATGAAAGAAAACGAGGCGGCAGACAAGCAGTTTTTTGACAACGTGAAGGAGCTAGAAATGACCAACAGTGGCAATCTTTGGGTGAATGCTTTTCTTTTCCTTTTTGGAAAAGATGGAAAAAGAGGGATAATTATTCCCCTTGGAATAATTCTTTTTCTCTCGCTTATAGGTGAAATGGTTTTTGACTGGGGAAGTGTGGGAGCTTTCTTTGTGGAAATAGTCCTTCTCTCGCTCTTCCCGGTGTACCTCTGGTACGGCTTCAAAACCGTTTCGGCGGATCCAATAACCGCTGCGGTAATGCAACTCTTCGGAAACTATACCGGCGGACTCAAAGGTCCCGGGTTACGATTTTACCCTCCCGGATTCTCATCAGTTGATATAAATGTAAC
>CAZETL010000045.1:5286-7048 GCA_964515255.1 uncultured Bdellovibrionales bacterium
CACAAACAAGGATATCTCCTTGGAAACGAGGGTTACCGATCGATCCGCCATTAGGATGGAAGTGGGCATCACTTTCAAACCCAATGTAAAAAACGGTGATGAAGCCGTTAATTTTATAAGGGCGGGGAAAGAAATCGGAGTGTTCAACATTTTCAGCGACGTTGTCTCAACGGCGATACGCCAATGGGCAACTTCCCCGGAAGAAGGTCCGGCAACATGGATGGATGCCGTCTCAAGCCGAGAAGAGGCGCTTGTCGTTCTGTTACAAGCAGTAAACGGCAATGCCATTCTCGGAAATTCCGATGAGCAAATCGAGAAAGCACGAGCCATTCTCCAACGAATCGGAGTACCCCTCGTCATTCTCTACAAGAGAAAAACTTTCCCGAAGAAGGAGCCTAACGAAATAGAGGCGGCACAGTGGGGAGGAAAATGGAAAGGCAACGATCATAAGGACGGGAAGAACCAGGATTGGGAAATATACAGGGACAGAGTATCCGGCCTTTCAACCGAAGAAGACAGCACCCTTGAGATATCTCTTGGGTGCGTCCGGGAACATCTTCGTACCGCACGCCAGGGAAATGCCGACATCGCCATTAAAGATCTCGGCGTTATCCTTACTCGCCTCAACATTAAAGAGGTACAACCTCTTGGAGATGTAGCGAAAGCAGCCGAAAAACAAGCCAAAGAGGAACAAGAGCGGCTCGGAGAAATAACTGAGCTCAATCATGTCGCAGAGAGAATCAAGACTCTCTCCGAAAGAGCAAAGATTCCGCCAGCGCTTGCCGCTGAAATGGTTCAGACAGAACGCGGAAAAGTCGTAAAGAAGATCAAGGAAAACAAGTACAACCTTTCTCCGGAGATACTCGCAGCTCTTCCGGAAATCCTCAATTCCATCATGGGAAATCGCGGAGGAAATAACCCATGAAAACTAAGATAGTAATTGCTGCTATCATAGCCGCCATCCTCTTTGCTACAATTCGCCTCGTTTCACTCGCGCCAAAAGGATTCTGGACAAAAAGCGGGGACATGCTCTTCTGGGCAATTGTCGGCATCGGAGTACTGGCACTTATAGTTTTCGGGCTTAAAAAGCTCGGGACATCTCCAAGTTCATGGCTCAAAAAGTGTCTCAAGATAGGCATTTTTGTCATCATCGCGGGAATGATCCTTTTGAGTGGTCCGCGCGACATGATGCTCGATCTCATCAGGCGGCCGGAAGTTTCCACTGCCATCACCGGCACGGAAACCACGCGTTCGGTGCAAGTGACAAGGCTCGGTCCCTTCAAGGTCTGCGGTCTCGAGGCAAACGCTGCATACACGTTCGTCAAGTCGTCGACGAGCGAGGGGGACACCTACCGGACCATGAGTCCCCGGGATCATTCGACGGAGACACACAACATCGCTGGAATGTTTGTGTCCACTCCCGAAGAACTGCCGTATAAAGACGCTCATACGGCATATGTGATCCTTCTCAACGGACTCCCTCCCGGAAGGATAGTTGAAACAGACGCTTTGGGCTGCCTTGATGGAATGTTCAATACAAGGATCGGAGGAACCCGAATACTCATCGGCGATCCGTGGATCGGGTTCGTCCTGAGAAGAAGTGTGTTCTAGAAAAAAAGCGGGCAGAGGAAATCCTCTCGCCCGCTTTAAATTTCCCAGAGATATATTTTTTCGAACTTACGATGTCGCCGGGGCAAAGAATTCCGCGAGCTGCCGCACGACGACGAGCGACGCGAGCGCGACAATGAGTCCGATAATCGCA
>CAZETL010000046.1:0-6919 GCA_964515255.1 uncultured Bdellovibrionales bacterium
GTCGGGAGGTTTCAAAAAATGTCTGCGGACGACTTGCAAGATCGAATATTTGAGAAGAATTCCGAATCGAAACCATTTGCTCTTGCTGACATTCGAGAAGAAACCTCTTGGGAAACAGAGCATGTCATCGGATCAAGAAGTTTTCCGCTCGATCTCATCGCCTCGTTCTCGCCCGACGAAAAAGAGAAGTCCCTTCTTTGGATTCTTGTCTCTCCGGACACCCCGTCTGCAAATCAAGCAGTCTCCCTTCTTTCTGGGAAAGGAATCCCTGAACAGAATATTTTCGTTCTTGAAGGAGGTTTCAACTCATGGAAGGAGAAAACTGGACTTACCACAGGAAAGGCTGATCCGACGTCACCGGTTGACGCTACCAAAGTGAGACTCTCGACTCCGGAAGAAGCGATAGGCCTCCTCAAAAAAGGCGGCCAATGGTTCATTTTGGACGTTCGGAATTCAAAAGATTTTCTTGCTGGCCACATCTCTGGAGCTACCAACATCCCTTTCTCCGATATCGAGGTTCGTCGGAGAATGATCCCCTCTACGACAAGAATACTCGTATATGGAAATGATGACCGGGAAAGTTTTTCTGCCGGCGTCCTTTTGTTTGACCTTGGATTTTTCAATACGGTTACAATTTCCGCCGGATTCCAAGACTGGAAAATGAAAGGACTCCCAATAACCGAGGGAAGATAGAAGATTGCAGTGAGAATTATTTGCCTCCCTTTACCGCAGAGATAGAAGAGATAAAGTCTGGCAAATGAATTTTTGAAATGAAAAAGCCCGACTGATTTCTCAATCGGGCGGTTGATGGTCAATCGAAGATGACCCTGAGTCCTCCTCCCCTTACTCTGTTTATCGTTAACAATTGATACGCCAATCCAAGGCGCTGAATTCTCACTAATATGGTCAAAATTCGCGAATCAATGGGCGTGCCCATGTTCGCGACCACATTGTAAGTCGCATTCAGCTCCAGATTGAAGCTTTCTATTGAGACAATTCGGACTCCTCCCGGAACCATCTCATTGCAGTCTGTCCCCAGTCCCTCTAGGGATACAATCTGACCCATCCCTCCACCAAGAGCATCGCTCACGATACCCATATGCTGAATGGTTCCTGGCGAGAACACGGTAAACACCCGGCCATGCGTGATCACGTCTCCCGTGACCTCGCAGATCTGTTCGAGAAGGTCCGTAAGGATGCGTACTCCTTGCTCCCTGCTTCTTACCGAACAAATCAATTGCTTCCCTTCTTCGCCGAGGTGAATCCGCACCCGTGAGCCGTCAAGCCGGACAGTCCAAGAAGGAGTGTCGACTTCCAGCTCCTTTCGCAAGGAAACCACGCAACCTGCAAGTGGCGATATCGCCACAGCAAGGGATCTTAATATGCTCTCTATGGGAGCCACCAGCCCTTGAAGAGAGAGGGCTTTATTGGTGGCGTAATCGACCACGGCTACGGAGAGACCCTCCAGAACTATAGTCTCTCCTTCTTGCTCGATCTCCTTCCTGAGACCGAAGACTTCCAGCTGGATACAGGCTGGAGGTCCCATTGGGCCAGCATGACTTACTCCGATGTTTCCCGTATCCCCTCCTTTGATCCGTATCGGATCGGTGATTAAGTGGCGGTTAACAGAACCGCGCCTGAGATTTCCCAGACGCATTCCCCATTCATTTCTCGTGTGGGAATGAATAGGAGATGCGTCTGACAAAAATGCAGCGTTTAGTCTCAAGAGCTCAGACTTATATCCGGTTTTAAAAGAACGGAAAACACATAAATACTCGCAGTTAATAATAGCATGAATATAAAAATAAGTCAATGCTCTTTGACAAAGTAAAGTATACGAGGCATTCCCCCGCCATACCGCCGCAAGTGGCATCAACAGAAAAAGAGACCCTGATTTCAGGTCCCCTTTTCTCATCTATCCTGGAGAGCTTTCTGCTTTTTCACCTTCCCCTTGGCCTCTATTCCTCGATAATAGCGAGGATATCCTCGTTTTTAACGAGGGAGTATTCGATGCCCGAAACCTTCACCTCGGTCCCGCCATAGCGGGTATAGATAACGCGCTGACCGGATTTCACCTTAATCTTGTCGCTCTCGCCAACAGCTACTACTCTTCCCTGCTTTGAAGAACGGTCTTCAGACGCATTCTCAGGAAGAAATATTCCCGATTCAGTTTTCTTCTCCGGCTTCTCCCCTGAGACGAGAACATTTTCACCGAGCGGCCGAATATTTATCTTCTTCATATTCATTCGGATAACTGGTTAATTCCACCTCCCAGTCTAGAGAAAAAATTAGCACTCGTCAAGACAGAGTGCCAAATCGGAAAATCTAGATGAGCTATTATCTCCCGCTCTCCGGAAAAAACACTTGAATGTCTTGTTCTACTCCGCCCCGAATCACTTTCAATATCGGGGAATCCCCTCGTTTCAGAGAGCCGATTGATGCAGGAAGCGAATAATCAAGATTGATTTCGCGTCCATTCACGGCAATGATGAGATCTCCGACGCGAATGCCAGCTCTCTCCGCCGGCGACCCGGAAAGCACTGCGAGACTTTGTTTTCCCGAGGGACTAAACACAAGAGCTCCACGATCGCGGCCAATGCCATGGGCAAGGGCATACGCTTTCGTGATGGACACATAGGAGATACCGAGTTCGGGACGAGAAACAAGCTCGCCGCTTATGGCGCGATCCAGAGAATCTCTCACGGCAGAAACCGGGAGAAGAAACGGCTGCAATTCCCCATCTCTTCTCGAGACTTCAACCATACCAACCATTTTTCCCTGATAATCCACCGCCGGACCGCCAACGAAAGAGCCCGCAGCGACAGCATCAACCATATAGACGCCCTCCCACTTCTCAGAGGAAGCCGCGATTCCATCAGAAATATTGAACGTTTTATCGACGCTCCCGAGAAGTCCCACCGCATAACGATTCCGATATTCCTCAGCGGTGTTTGCTATCAAAATAAGCCGCTCACCAGCATGAATATCTTGAACATTTGAGAATGATACTGCCGGAAGATTCGTTGCAGGGATCTTCAGATACGTTAAATTAGTCAGTCGATCGTCTCCTACGCGTGTCGCTTGGTAAGACGAACCGTTCGAAAGGAGCACTAAATAGGAAGCATCTTCAAGAATCGCATTTCGAGATGTTGAAATGAGTCCGTCATTCGTCATTAATACTCCGCTCCCCTGAAGAGTTTCCGAATCTTTTTCACGTCCTCCTTTCAAAGAGAGAATATTGACAACCGACGGAGCGGCGGGAGCAGCCAACGTATCCACTGAATCGTCTTCACGAACAACAACCTGTTCGGTTTTATTGATAATCACTGTATTTTCTGCAGCTTTCTTGAAAATTCCCCACCTGGAAAAGAACGGGCTCGCCGAAGCAAAAGGCAGAACAATCCGATTGGCAAGTATCCCAGCAACGCCACCAAGGAAAGCTATGAAACCAATAAAGAAGGCGAACCGAGCCATTTTCCAAAATGTTTCTCTCATAGGGGACAGCTGGTACGAAATATTACATACGTTACTATACCACAGGGAGCCATACCGAGCTTGAGAGCACCACCACGAGAAGAATCATTGCTATAGAGAAACCCCAAAGCGCCCTCCCACCAGACACCGTACCCATTGAAAATCGAGATACTATCTCCCAGAGAGCCGAGAGAAAGAGAAGCATAGCGACACCCACGGTAAGGTAGCCAAATGGCCAAAAAGTTGAGAACCATGCCATCTCTGCACAGAAAAAACTGAGGAAAAAACTGAAAAAGAGCGTCTTCCTTGCCTCTCTAAAGAAGAAATGAAACACCGTGAGCGAAACTATAAGTGAAGTCGCTCCGAATGAGATCATAAGGGCTAACTCGTTGAATCTTCGGAAATTGAGAAATATCCCATACCAAGCTGAAAACGAGAAGAAAAGCGTCGCCATAGCGAGAATCGAAAGCATTCCTCTTGCCGTCACATCTCTCGGCGCTTGACGCAATCGATAGAGTCCGATAAGTCCGATGTAGAAAACTCCCGCACTAAGAGCTGAAACAACTCGTCTATCAACTGGTCCACTCACAAAAAATAGGAGGGAAACCGTCGAAATAGCAAAAGTCGTCGGAAGAATAGAAAGGAGATAGGAATCGCTTATGCTTTTTACGATCAGAAAGATTCCAATAAGAAATATTATTATCAGGAAGAGCGAGTCTGGAAACGCCCCAGCAACAAATCCGGAGGAGAGAAAGAACAGAATCGAAAAGAAAAGGGTTGGAATATGGAACAACATAGGGTGCCCAGCGAGAGAAGACTCACGCGCGTTTTTGCCTTCGTCTTTCTCCTCCGGACGAAGAGTGACCGCCATCAAAGATCAAGCTTCTCCCATCTTCCGAAGATACTGCAATCTCATTCCCACGAGAGAAATCCCCATTCAATATCCGGAGCGAAAGAGGGTCAAGAAGCATCGACTGGACTGCGCGACGCAACGGACGAGCTCCGTATGTCGGATCATATCCCTGGGACAGCAGAGCTTCTCTTGCCTTCGCATCAATAGAGAGGCTCATCTCCTTCTCTGCAAGCATACCGTTCACTCTTGAAATCTGCAGGTCAAGAATTTTTTCGAGTGCGGTTTGCGAGAGCGTCCGGAAAATAATGATGTCATCGATTCGGTTGAGGAATTCCGGCCGGAATGAATCCCGAAGCGCGGCAAGAACCCCACTTTTGAATTTCTCTTCATCTAAGACTCGTTCATCCTTGGAAGATTCGCGGAAACCAAGCGACGATCGGGAGATGATATCCGATCCGACATTCGATGTCATGATGATGACAGCATTTTTAAAGCTTGCTGTCCGCCCTTTCGCATCAGTCAATCGCCCATCGTCAAGAACCTGGAGAAGGGTGTGAAATATATCCGGATGAGCCTTCTCAATTTCATCGAATAATACAACACTGTAGGGATGTCGGCGAATTCGTTCGGTCAACTGACCTCCTTCTTCAAATCCGACGTATCCCGGAGGGGACCCAATGAACTTTGCCACGGAATGCGCCTCCATGTACTCGCTCATATCAACGCGAATGAGGGCATTCTCATCATCAAAGAGGAATTCTGCAAGGGCTTTTGCGAGTTCCGTCTTTCCAACACCAGTCGATCCGAGGAAAATAAAGGACCCAATCGGTCTCGACGACTCGGAAAGCCCCGCTCGAGATCTTCGAATGGCATTCGATACTGCCGAAACCGCATCATCTTGGCCAACGACTCTTTTCCGAAGCAACATCTCCATGCTCTTCAATTTCTCCACTTCAGTCGAAAGCATTTTTGAAACGGGCACCCCGGTCCATTTCGACACAACGAGAGCAATATCCTCCTCGGTAATGAATTCCCGAAGCAATGACCCCGCCGCTCTGTTCTCCGAAAGACGCTCCCCTTCTTTGGATATTTCTTTCTCGACACTCGGTATTCGACCGTAGCGGATCTCCGCCACGCGATCGAGCTCGCCGGACCTCTCCGCCATATCAGCCTCCGACTTCAGTGCGTCGAGAGATTTCTTAAGCTCGCGAACACGAGTCATGACCTCCTTCTCATTCTTCCATCGGAAAGAAAGTTCTTTTGAATTTTCTCGCAAATCAGAAAGCTCTTTCTCAAGAATTGGAAGTCTCTCTTTTGCGCCGCGGCTTGGCTCTTTCTCAAGCGCTCGTTTCTCGATTTCCAATCGGCGGATGTTTCGCAACATCGTATCGAGTTCGGTCGGCATTGAACCCATCTCTATCCTACGAAGCGAAGCCGCTTCATCGACGAGATCAATCGCTTTGTCAGGAAGGAATCGATCGGAAATATACCGACTCGACAGTCGGACTGCAGCAACAATTGCCTCATCTTTTATCTGGACGCCATGATGAATCTCGTATTTCTCCTTGAGTCCACGCAGGATGGCGATAGCGTCCTGCTCTGACGGCTCCTCAACGAGAACCGGCTGAAACCGCCTTTCGAAAGCAGCGTCTTTCTCTACATATTTCTGATATTCCTTCACTGTGGTAGCTCCGATTGTGCGGAGTTTTCCGCGAGCAAGCGCCGGTTTCAACATATTCGAGGCGTCAAGCGTTCCTTCTGCAGCCCCCGCTCCGATCAGCGTGTGGATTTCATCAATGAAGAGAATGAATCTATCCGCCGATTTCTCGATCTCTTTCATGACCGCCTTCAGCCGTTCCTCAAACTCTCCGCGAAATTTTGCGCCAGCAAGGAGCGATCCGAGATCAAGGGAGAGTACTTCCTTTCCGAGAAGATTTTCCGGAACATCGCCTTCGATAATTCTCTCGGCAAGACCTTCGACAATAGCCGTCTTCCCGACGCCTGCCTCTCCAATAAGCACAGGGTTATTCTTGGTGCGGCGCGACAATACCTGCATAACTCGGCGAATCTCCCCGTCTCGCCCCACGATAGGATCAAGCCGCTTGTCTCGCGCTAATTGAGTAAGATTCACCGTATATCTTTCAAGCGACTGGTACCGCTCCTCCGGAATCGAGCTATGTACCTGCTCGCTTCCACGCACCTCCGAAAGAACGCGGAGAATTGCGTCATGCGTCACACCCATGCCAGAAAGAGCGTCTCGCGCTGAGGATGGAGACTCGGCGAGAGAGAGAAGGAGATGTTCCGTCGAAACAAACGCATCTCCCATGGAGGCCATCTGCCGTTCTGCTCCGTCAAGTACTCGAGAAAGTTCTGGCGTCAAATAGACGGCGCCAGCTCCACCATCAATTCTCTCCCGCGGAATTTTATCAAGAATATCCGTCAATTTTCCTTTGAGTCGCTCAAGATCAACGCCAAGCCGCAATAGCACAGCAGGAACAAGAGAGCCTTCTTGAATCAAAAGCGCCGACAGAAGATGGGGAACTCCAACCTGAGCCGACTCGCGGGAGAGTGCGATCTCCTGCGCATTCCGTA
>CAZETL010000047.1:0-6698 GCA_964515255.1 uncultured Bdellovibrionales bacterium
TCGGGCCGTTTCGGCTTTTTTTCATGTACGGTACGAGCTGCGCGCGATCATTTCTGCATTCACGCTCTTTCGCGCCAAATCAAAGGCCATCGATTGCAAGTTAGACTAAAATAGGTCCCATCGTCTATCGGTTAGGACATCAGGTTTTCATCCTGAAAAGAGGGGTTCGACTCCCCTTGGGACTACTGTAGAACAAAAAACTCCGACTGTCGGAGTTTTTGTTTGATATAATAAGATTGTGCATCGGAGTCATTCCCTCAAAATGGCAGCTATTGCGCCAAAGCCATTGATCTTCTCCTCTTGTCGCGCTACAGTCGGAAGTCGCCGATTGTCTCTTACACAAGTTTTCCATGATCCTCGCAATAGAAACATCTTGTGATGAAACAGCAGCCGCCATTGTCAAAAAAGACAGTGGCGGTGTTTGCGTACTCTCAAGCGTTGTCTCCTCGCAAATCGAACTCCACGCTCCCTATGGAGGTGTTGTCCCCAATCTCGCCGCCAGAGAACACGCAAAGAATATCCCTCTCGTAGTACAGCAGGCGATTCAGAGCGGGAACGCAGCAGTGAGCGAGATATCGGCCATAGCCGTCACTGTCGGCCCCGGACTCGCCCCCGCTCTCCATATCGGTCTCGCAGCCGCGAAAACCCTTGCTTATCGATGGAAGAAACCGCTTCTCGGCATCCATCACATAGAAGGACACATCTATGCAAATTTCATCAGCGAACAAGCAGCAAGCCTTGATCATTCAAAAGATCCCGCTTTCCCGATTCTCGCGCTTATTGTTTCGGGCGGGCACACCGAACTCGTACTCATGAGAAGCCATTTTCACTACGAAATCCTCGGAGAGACCGGGGACGACGCAGCTGGCGAGGCGTTTGACAAGGTAGCAAGAATGCTTGGACTCCCCTATCCCGGTGGTCCACATATTGCAGAACGAGCGAGTGTACACCGCCAATCAGCAAACGACAAACATCCATCGCTCTGCCAACCGTTCCCGCGCCCACTTATTGGGTCGGGAGATTTCCGATTCTCTTTCTCGGGACTCAAAACTTCCGTTCTCTACTTTCTCAAAAAACATCCCGACAAACTCCTTGATCCGTCATTCGTAAATGCCGCCTGTTTCGAATTCCAAGAATCGGTCGTCGAGACACTCACAAGAAAGACGGAGAAAGCGATCCAAAGATACCAGCCAAAGAGTGTCATTATCGCCGGCGGCGTGTCCGCAAATACTGAACTTCGCACAAGAATTTCGACTCTCGTCTCAAGGCAATTTCCAGGGACAACTTTTTTCGTTCCTCCTATCAAATATTCGCTCGACAACGCAGCAATGATTGCCGCTGCCGCTCTTTTCCGATGGGAGTTCTCGAGCCCCCGCGAACGAGAACTTGCAAGGAACTCCTGGAAAACTCTCCGAACCGATCCGAATCTCCCGCTTGGATCACTGAATCCCCAAAAAGCAAAAGAACCAAACGGAAAAGAAGAAATCTTGATCTAGGTAGAAACTGCTACTCCCCCTCCGGAAAAAATCCCGGAAAGCAACCCGGCTTTCAACCTCCACGCCTTGAAGTTCTGCGCATCTGTGCTACCTTTTCCTATATGAAACGGGCTATTCCCAAAACATACGATTCCCGCGAATACGAAGACGCTCTCTACCAAAAATGGGAAGAAAGCGGTTTATTCAATCCGGATATTTGTATACAGAGAGGCGTAGCAAAAGAGAATGCGCCGTCATTCTCCATCATGCTCCCGCCTCCAAATGCAACCGGCACCCTCCATATTGGACATGCCGTCATGCTTGCGATTCAAGATCTCGTGATCCGGTTTCATCGCATGCGCGGAGACCGGACGCTCTGGCTCCCCGGCACAGACCACGCTGCACTCGCAACTCACGAGAAAGTCGAGCGACTCCTTTGGGAAGAAGAGAAGAAAACCCGGCACGATCTCGGCCGGGAGAAATTTCTACAACGAATCGAGGAGTTCGTCCAGAAAAGCCGCGACATCATGTGCCGCCAGATGAGAAAAATGGGTTCTTCTCTTGACTGGAGCCGCGAGGCTTATACCCTCGACGAAAAACGCCGCCAAGCAGTCAATGAAGCATTCAAGCGAATGTACGAGAGTGGAATCATCTCCCGAGGCGGACGAATCGTCAACTGGGACCCAAAAATGCGCACCACTGTTTCAGATGACGAAATAGACTGGAAAGAGGAAACAACTCCTTTCTACTATCTGAAATACGGACCATTCACGATCGGAACATCGAGACCGGAAACAAAATTCGGAGACAAATATGTCGTCGTGCATCCGGACGATGAGCGCTACCAACACTACGAAAACGGCCAAAAACTCAAGGACATCGAGTGGATTAATGGCACTATCACAGCAACCGTCATCAAAGATCCGTCGATTGACATGAGTTTCGGGACAGGCGCCATGACCATCACGCCATGGCATGATGCAACCGACTTCGATATCGCCGAGCGACATCATCTCGACAAAGAGCAAATCATCGACTATAACGGGAAACTCCTCGGAATTGCCGGGGAATTTGCCGGTATGGATATCATTGAAGCGCGCACCAAAATCATCGAAAAACTTCGCGCAAAAGGACTCGTCACGAAAACCGATGAGAGCTATGTTCACAATATCGCTACCAATAGCCGCGGCGGCGGCATCATCGAACCGCAAATCAGAGATCAGTGGTTTGTAAACGTCAACAAAGAATTTGAAAGAAACGGGAAACAAACAACACTCAAAATGCTCATGCAGAGCGCCGTCCGATCAGAAAGCGTTCGCATCATCCCGGAACGATTCGAGAAAATTTACTTTCATTGGATTGACAACCTCCGAGACTGGTGCATCTCGCGACAGATCTGGTTCGGGCATCGAATACCGATGTGGTACTGTGAGATTTGTTCAAAAGTACAAATGTTCGCTCATTCATACTCAAGTAGAGATAATTTGGAAAAGAAAAGCGAGTACGAATTCGAAAGATCTTGGCACGAAAGGATGAGTCAAGAAACCTTCTGTTTTTTCTCGGCGGACGAACCGAAGTCATGTCCAAAGTGCGGAGATGAAAACATCTATCAAGACCCTGATACACTGGATACATGGTTTTCATCAGGACTTTGGACCTTCTCCGCTCTCGGCTGGCCAAAGGAAACTTCCGATCTCAAGATATACCACCCGACTTCGGTGCTCGAAAGCGGATCGGACATTCTCTTCTTCTGGATTGCGCGCATGATCCTCATGAGCACGTTTTTGCTCGATGAAATTCCTTTCAAAACCGTCTACCTTCACGGGCTCGTCCGAGATGAGAAAGGACGGAAGATGAGCAAATCAATCGGGAACGTGATAGACCCGCTCGATATTATCCCAGAGTACGGGACGGACGCTATCAGACTTTCCCTCGTCATCGGAACAACACCCGGAAACGACTCTCGCATTGGATCAGAGAAGATATCAACTTTCCGAAATTTTACGAACAAGCTCTGGAATATCGGCCGTTATGTCATGCAAGCAGAACAAGCAGACCAAGAAACTCCGCTTACAGCAGCCGACCACTGGATTGCACACAAACTCGACACGACCGCAAAGCAAGTGACGAAACTTATAGAGAGTTATCAGTTCTCGCTCGCAGGAGAAACGCTCCGGGATTTCACTTGGAACGACTTTGCCGATTGGTACATAGAAGCACACAAGATCCAGCGGAAAAGCCGCTTACTCGAACCGGCATTCGGAATCCTCTTGAAACTCTGGCACCCATTCATGCCATTTGTCACCGAAGCCATCTGGCAACATTTCGGAGCAAACTCACTCCTTCTAGGTCAGCCCTGGCCGGAAGATACACGATCGACACTTCCCGGCATCTCAGATATTTCGGCTTCCGAAAGAATCTCGGAATCCTTTGAAGCATTCGTCAGGAATCCGATCGAGAGCATTCGCGCAGTAAGAGCAGCTCACCACGTGCCTCCGTCCAAAAAACTCAATTTCATCGTGCGATCGACTCCGGAGCTTCCATTCGCTTCACCAGAAGACTTCCTAGACGAAAATAAGGAGTTATTCCTTCGCCTTGCCCGACTCTCCGACATTCGCATCGATCCAAAATTCTCAAATGAGAATGCATTCCTCATTTCCGTTGGGAATTTCTCCGGATCACTCGCTTTCGACCTCAATTCAGAGGAGCTCGAGAACAAACAAGCAAGTGCCAAAGAGCGAATCCGACTTGAGACAGAAATGCAAAAAACGAGATCTCATATTGAGAGCATTTCAGCGAGACTTGCAAACCCGACATTTCAAGAGAAAGCTCCAAAACCACTCATTCAAAACACCGAAAAAATGCTCGCGGAGTCAAAGGCTCGGGAAAACACGATAAGAGACGCCCTGAAATCCCTGATCGACTAACGAAATAAATCATGAGCGCATCATTGTGACATATGCCATCGTCCGCGGCTGGCTCTGTGGCATGGCAGCCGCATTCGTCGAGCTTATCCTTGCGGCCACACTCCTTCTACCAGGATATTCGCCATCCGCCCAACTCGGAGCAATCTCTCCGTCGGTGTTTGCGATCACAATTATCGCATTGCTCGAGGAGGGATTGAAATGCCTTTCACTCCGCGGGATAAGCAGCGAAACGACGCCTTTCTTTCGAAATGCCATCTTCAAGGGATTGCTTGTCGGTACAGGATTCGCGCTTTTTGAATTCGGCCTCAAGATCCTCTTTCAGGGAGACACTTCAGGCACCGCACTGGTTCCGGGTGGGATAAGCTCCGGAATCCTCCACATTGCATCGGGAGGACTATTAGGAGCCGCGTGGTACTTTCGCATACACAAGAGCTCCGGAGGAATATTCTGGATATTCTTCTTTGGAGCGATGCTCCTCCATATCGGGTACAATATCCTTATATCTCCACTTCTCCTCTCCATGCTCGTTTCATAGAAAATTCGAGCGCAAGAAAAAGAAATAGGCCGTTTTATCCCAACTATCCGCTGAAACCTTGCGAATTTTTCGCTTTCTCTGTATACTCCCGGAAAAGGGTAATCCGATAATTTCGGAACAAAGAATTCCGTATGACAAAACAAAAACAATCGTTCTTTGAGCGGCTCACCGGAGCAAGAAGCGCAAGCGATGCTCCTTCCCAGATTCCCATATTCGAGGAATCGAGAGAAGAAATGATTGAAACATTTCAGCCACAGCACCCACTCGCTCGTCAAACAGATACAGAAACTCCTATGTGGAACGAGACTCCAAGCGTCATGCCAGAATCATCCGATGACGCCGAGGGACAACTAACCATCGATGTTTATCAGACAGACGAGGCAATTGTCATTAAGTCGACCATAGCCGGCGTGAAGCCAGAGGATCTCGATGTCGCGATCAACAACGACATGGTTACGATAAAAGGCGAACGAAAGAACGAGGAGGCTGTCCCCGATGGAAACTACTACTACCAAGAGTGCTACTGGGGTCCATTCTCTCGCTCCATACTCCTCCCGGTCGACATCATTGCCGACAAAGCGGAGGCTTCTCTCAAAAATGGCATTCTTACCATCCGACTGCCGAAAGCTGATACAACCCGTATTAAGAGAATCCAAGTCCGAGGCTTCTAGAGGCAAGGAATGAAGACTTTTGAAGATACCTCGAGAATCCGGCTCTCCTTCCATAAGGCAAGCCGGATTCTCTGCTTCGGCCCAGTTCCGAAAACTGCCTATCCCCGCTATGTTTCGAAGCTCTATCTCCCTCTTATTCCTTCTGCTATCCATCGCACTGATTCTTTTCGGAACCGCTGCCAAAGCGTCGGCAAGCGATTCTTTTAAAATTCCGGAAAGCATCACTATCTGGCAGCCAAAAGGAGAAACCGTGATAGCGAAAGAAGAAATGGAGCATTGGCTCCGCCCTTCTGTACGAATCATATTCAAAAGAAAGACTGCCACAGAAGCAATCTCACCAACAAATTGCCCGTTCAAGCTACTTTTCTGCGATTTCTCACTGCCCATTTCCACACGATTTTCCGCATCGTCAAAATCAAGCTTTTCACCCGACAAAGAGAAGATCCGAAACTTTCTGGATCGCCTCCAGGAAGAAACTCGGATATCGGCAATCGATGCCGTATTCTCAATTCGGGACAACAATACTGCATCGACATTCGCTCCCAGTCGGGACGGATCAGAGATCGATGTTGATGCCGCAATCAAAAGCATTGAGGCAGCTTTCTTTTCTCGCGATACTGATCCAAGTCAAATCATCCGCCTCCCAACAAGAACGATCTCGCCAAAAATAACATCAACTGACGCGGACCGACTCGGCATCACGAAGTTCCTCGGCGAGGGAAGAACGAGCTTTGCAGGATCGCCAAGAAATCGCATTTTCAATATTAAGCGAGCGCTTGAGCAATTCCAGGGAGTCCTCATTGCCCCAGGAGAGGAATTCTCCTTTGTACAACACCTCGGACCAGTCGATGGCGAGCATGGGTACCTCCCCGAACTCGTCATCAAGAGAGGAAGAACTGAACCAGAGTTTGGCGGCGGCATTTGCCAAGTTTCTACAACTTTTTTCCGAGCAGCGCTCAATACCGGACAAAAAATCACGGAACGGCGAAATCACGCCTATCCAGTCAGCTATTACCGACCATACGGCATGGATGCCACTGTTTACGTCCCGAGACCAGACTTCAGATTCCGAAACGAAACTCCGGCCCAC
>CAZETL010000048.1:0-6070 GCA_964515255.1 uncultured Bdellovibrionales bacterium
GGGGTCACAAAATACAACTGGAGGCGAGGGGTGAAGGGATTCGTCGATATGCTGGCAGTTTGGTTTTGGCGGAAATATTCGCATCGTCCCGTCCATCTATTTGGCGGATCCGGGTTTATCTGTTCGATCGCTGGAGCAGGCATACTCGTGTGGATGTTTACAGAAAAAGTCTTTTTTGCCGCATCGATTTCCGACCGGATATGGCCGATGATAGGCGTGTTTCTCTTGCTTGCCGGGATACAGCTGTTTATTTTCGGACTTATGACTGATATGCTGATTCGACTTTACTATCGCGGTCATGGAACGATGAATTACATGGTGAAATCGGTATCGAAACAATAAGCAAGTAATTGGAAATAATCGGAAACAGGTATGAAACTTACATTCGTCGGAGCTGGATACGTTGGCTTGGTGTCGGGAGCGTGCATGGCGGAGATTGGGCACACCGTGATTTGCGCTGATGTTGACGCGAAGAAGATTGCGAAATTGAAGCGCGGAGGCATCCCGATTTATGAGTTCGGTCTCGAAGAGCTCGTAAAAGAGAATGTCCGACAGGGCCGCCTTTCTTTTACTACAGATATCGGAAAAGCCATACAAGAGTCGGAGGCTGTGTTTGTGGGCGTCGGTACCCCGCCGGATCCAAAGACAGGCGAAGCTGACCTTCAGTATGTTTTTGCGGTTGCGGAGACTTTTGGAAAGAATCTAAACGGATATAAAGTTCTTGTTGATAAATCGACGGTCCCCGTTGGAACAGCCGAACAAGTGCGCGAGATAGTAGCCCGATCAAGCGATGGAACGCAGGAGTTTGACGTCGTGTCGAACCCGGAATTTCTTCGCGAGGGGACGGCAGTGAAGGATTTCTTGAATCCTGATCGAGTGATTGTTGGTGCCGATTCGGAACGCGCCTGGAGCGTTATGGAGAGAATTTATCGGCCTGTTGCCCGTGCCGGACGCCCCATTATTCAGACCGATGTGAAGAGTGCCGAGATCATCAAATACGCTTCGAATGCATTCCTCGCGACAAAAATCTCGTTTATTAACGAGGTTGCAAATTTCTGCTCTCTTGCTGGCGGAAATGTAAAAGAAGTGGCGCGCGGCATGGGTTTCGATACGAGAATCGGTTCGAGATTCCTCTATGCCGGAATCGGGTACGGCGGTTCGTGCTTTCCGAAAGATGTAAAAGCGCTTATCCATACGGGGAAGGAGCATGGTTATGATTTCACGATTCTTGAAGCGGTGCAGGCGGCGAATGAGAAACAAAAACTTCTGCCCGTTCATTTCCTCAAGAGGTCTTTGAAGAGTCTAAAGGGAAAGAAAATTGCGCTCTGGGGCCTTTCCTTTAAGCCGAGGACGGATGACGTGCGGGAAGCGCCAGCGCTTTCTATCATCGAGTCGCTCTTGAAGGCTGGAGCTTCCGTTTCAGCCTTTGACCCGGTGGCAACCGAAAATGCGAAGATGTTTCTCAAATCCCATCCGAAACTCAAATTTGCCAAGGATCAGTGCGGTGCTGTGGATGGTGCGGATGCGCTGGTTGTCGCAACGGAATGGGATGAATTTCGAACAGCCGATCTCGCTGATCTTATGAAGCGAATGAAAGGCGCAGTTGTTATCGATGGGAGAAACGTATTCGAGCGTGCCGAGGTTGAAGCTGCGGGCTTTGAGTATTACGGAGTGGGCGTGTAGAATCTTTTCGTTTCCAGGAATTGCTTGTTTGGAAAATTTTTTCGTCGAGCACTCTAGTATTCGACACTGTGTATATCGTATACAGTTTTCTCTGCTCCTTGCGTTTTTCTTGAACTGTACTCAAACGAGCAATTTTTATTCTATGGAATTGATGGGAAAACCATCTGAGAAAGTTAGTTCGGATGTTCCTTCCGAAGGAAGTCGCGAACAAAAGGAAAGACCAAAAATTCTTTTTCGGTCCTTCTCCGTAGATCCGGAATGCCTTTCTCTTGAGTTTTTGAAACAAGCTCTTGTTCCGGGAAGTATTCGGGAAGGTGACTCGACAAAGATTGAAGATGAAAACGAAAAGGGAGTTTATATGTCGACGAATGAACGTGTCGCCGAAATTTATGCTCACACGAAAGTTCCTAGCGCATGCGTGAAAGTTCCGCAGTGTAAGCTAGGCGGCTCAGTGACGAATGTGATCAATCTACCGGTATGCGGAATATTGGTTGAAATCGGTACAGATGGTCTTCCTGTGCGGCGACCGAGAATTACAGCGACTCTTCAAGGACATTACAATAATGGTTTTCAGGGAGAGGAATGGATAGCTGATTCGGTGCCAAGGGAAAACTTTCGCATAAAAAAATTTTTTCTCTCGAAAGGTTTTGGAAATTCTGAATCTTTTGACGTATCAGGAATGTCGGATGATGAAGTGAGCGGAGTTATCGATTCCATACAAAAGAAATTTGAAAATGAGAAACGAGAAGCGATGGCATTAAAGCGCTTTATTGAATCTCTCCCGGAGAGAGAAAGGTACGATCCCTTTTTGCTGAAAAAATTTGAAAAATATAAAAGCAGGACATGAAAATCCTCATTCACAACTACGAATATCCCCCCCTGGGGGGCGGGGCAGGAAATGCGACGGAGTATCTTTTGCGCGAGTACGCGGCGTTTCCCGATATGGAAGTAGCGCTTATCACCTCCTCGATCAATGCCGAACACTCGGTGAGTCACCCAGCGCCAAACATTCGCATCGAACGGCTGCCGATTGGCAAAAAAGACGGAGCGAGGGATTTGCATTTCCAATCGAAGTTGAATCTCTTGAGATACGCATGGAATTCGTGGGTATTTTCTCGAGCTTTGTTGCGACGGGAGAAATTCGATCTGATCCATGCGTTTTTCTCAGTTCCGTCGGGTTTCGTTGCAGGACTTTTGCAGAGAGAATTTCACATCCCTTATATCGTGTCACTTCGTGGTTCAGATGTCCCCGGTTATAGCGAGCGTTTCAAATACATATATGCGCCGCTTCGCCCTATTTCTCGGTGGATTTGGCGCGGAGCTTCAGGGGTCATTGCGAATAGCGAAGGCCTGCGAACGCTTGCGCTCATGACGGATTCTGTTCGTGATATTGGAATCGTGAGGAATGGCGTCGACACGAAAGAGTTTTTTTCGGTTCCTAGAGAATATTCAGGCGATCTGGATCAACCTTTCCGAATACTTGCGATTGCGAGGCTCACTCCTCGAAAGGGAATCAGATCCCTCCTTGAAGCGATGGTGATTTTGAAGGAGAAGAGTAGTCGAATTTTCTCGCTTGATATCGTGGGGGACGGAAACGAACGGGAATCTCTCGAAGAGTATGCGAGTGAAAAGGGCCTTATGGAGCAAGTCCGTTTTGTTGGGCGGGTTCCGCATGCTGGAACTATTCCCCTCTATCATCGGGCGCATGTCTATGTGTTGCCCTCTCTCAATGAAGGAATGAGCAATAACGTACTTGAGGCGTTGGCAACTGGGCTTCCGATCATCACTACGGACACCGGAGGAACGCGAGAGCTCGTAGGGGACAACGAAAACGGTCTCATCATCCGAATGAAGGATCCGCAGCATATCGCTGAGAAAATTCTTTGGCTCTCCGAGCACCCTCAGAAATCGGCGGCGTTTGGGTTGGAGAGTCGGCGTCGTGCAGAACGCCTCGGCTGGGATGAAGTAGCGAAAGCATATCGGTCACTGTATCAGAGGGCTATTGGCCAGGAGTCCGGATGCGGCTCTGGTTTGCGCGTTGACCGCGTATCGTCGTAACGCTTTCTCTATGGCGGCTCCTCTTCGGAAGCAACTCCTCTTTTTTCTCAAGCTCCTTGTTTCCATTGGGTTTGTCGTGTGGCTCGTGTGGAGGATTAATTGGGGAGATGTCTTTTCGCGGATTCTTGAGATTGATTTGCCGTACCTTGTTCTCTATATCGCACTCCTTCTTTTCGGAATCATGATTTCTGCTCGGAAATGGCAGATTATTGCGAAGGCAAAGGGATTCTCTCGGCTGTATAGGGATTTCTTCCGTGCGTATCTTACAGGTACGTTTATCAATAATTTCCTTCCGTCGACGATTGGCGGTGACGCCTACCGGGCGCTCTGGCTCGGCCGGCTGGACGGGAAGCTTTCTCCTGCAATATCGACGGCTTTTTTTGATCGGTTTACTGGTTTGTGGGCGGCTATGGTGTTCGGATTTCTCTTTTCGCTGGCGCATTTCAAGCTCGTGCTTGCAAATCCGTTTTGGCTCGCCATGAACTCTGCGCTGTTTGTACTCCTTCTGGTTGATCTCTCATTTCCATTTGTGAGAAGACTTGGAATAGTTCGCCGGATCTTTGTCACATTTCCAGAAAAGATCCAGTATCTTATCCGAGAGATCGTGAATTATCCGCTTCACGGAACCGTTATTCCAGCGCTTGGATTTTCGCTTCTTTTTAATCTTGTCGGCGTCGGATTCGCAAATCTTGTCTTGTTTTGGGCTCTCGGCGGACAGGTGCAGATCTTCCAATACCTCGGAGTGATCTTCCTTGTCTCTATTGTCTCGAGCATTCCGATTAGCATTAACAACATCGGGCTGAAAGAATGGGCCTATGCTACGTTTTTCGGGTTTCTGGGGGCGTCTGTGGAAACAGCTGTGGCGGTTGCGGTGACGAGCCGGGTGATCCAGATGTTGGTAAGCTTCTCAGCCATACCGTTTTATCTTCGTTCGAGGGATCTCTTGGGGAGGGAAGTTGACGAGTAATCCCGAGCATGGCTCCCTCTGGGATCTCGGATATTTCTCACTGGAATATTGACTTTCCACTGGGTTTCTCGGTACTATCTCATCATATATCCAAATGGTATGGGGATTCACAGTCTTCTGTCCGGAACAAAAGCCGACATACATGGAAAGGTGACCTCGGAGGCCGAGCGCCGAGCTTCGATTCGTCGAACCGAATCGGATCTCGCTATACTTCGAAGCGATCAACTGAAACTCGAGCGAAAGAAGGCTAATCGGGATTTGGAACTCCGAAAGCTTCGAACTGAATTTCGGCGAGTTCAAATAGAAATAGAACAAATCGAGAAAGAGGCAAAGAAAGAGGTGGCGGAGCTCCGATCAATCGAAGAAGAGATTCGCCTTGCGAAGAAAAGGTTGGCAAATTTGTAGAGAGCTATTGGCTCGCTTCATTCTATCTTCGTGGTGCTTCAGTTTTTAACCCTTCTTTTTTCCTATGGGATACATGGATGCACAAAAATTTATCGCTCTTGTCGACGGGTTTCTCGAGCCGATCAACGAAAAACCGAAAGTCGACTCTGCGCGAAGTTTCTTTGAAAATAAAATGAGAGACCTTTGGAGATCCTGTGAAAATGGCGAAATAGAGAGAGGTGCTTTGGGGGAGAAAGTCGGGAATCTTCTCCGAGATTTTACGGTTTATTTGAATGGACAAAATATTCGAGATCTTCAGAAGACGATTGATCGGACGTAGGAATATTCTGTGAGAACCCGGGACACCTCATGTTTCCATATGCCTTATGACGCTATCCGAGATTCGAAAGAAATATCTGGAGTTTTTCAAAAAGAAAGGGCATGCCATCGTGCCTTCTTCTCCGCTTGTTCCGGAGAATGACCCGACGACGCTCTTCACCGGAAGTGGCATGCAGCCGATGGTGCCGTATCTTCTCGGTACCCCGCATCCTCTCGGGGTCCGTATCGCTGATTCGCAAAAGTGTTTCCGCTCCCAGGATATTGAGGAAGTTGGCGATAATCGCCACACGACTTTTTTCGAAATGCTGGGCAATTGGTCGTTCGGCGACTACTCAAAGAAAGAGCAGCTTCGATGGTTTTTTGAATTTTTGACAAAGGAAGTCGGTCTTGACCCAAAGAGGCTTTATGTAACGGCGTTTATAGGCGACGAGAAGAATGCGATTCCGCGCGACACTGATTCTGTCGAAGTATGGCGGGCGCTTTTCGCGGAACAAGGAATTGATGCGCGAGCGTCGGATATCGGGTCGGAGTCAAATGGATATGCAGTTGGAATGCGGGACGGCGAACGCATTTTCTATTATGACGCCAAGAAGAATT
The DNA here is from genome assembly GCA_964515255.1 of uncultured Bdellovibrionales bacterium. Classification (GTDB taxonomy): domain Bacteria; phylum Patescibacteriota; class Minisyncoccia; order Moranbacterales; family UBA1568. Next base: position 6,029 of record CAZETL010000048.1, read on the forward strand.
GGTGGAGTCGCGCGGGCGTCCCGGAGAATATGCCAGAGGGCG
>CAZETL010000049.1:0-506 GCA_964515255.1 uncultured Bdellovibrionales bacterium
GAACCCGGTCTACATCCACCCCATGGACGCGTACTACCGGTATACTACAGCCCGTAACCGCAATCTAAAAAACCGTCTCCGAGAGACTATCACGTCCCCCGAGAAAAATCAAAAAGGCGATGATGTTTGCATCGCCTTTCTCCCTTTAACCGATCAGATTTTTTCCATCGGTTTTCTTTCTCGTCAGAGTTGAGGAATTCCCATCTCGATTTTACGAAGAGGTCCTCATGCTCATAAACAGATTATGCGCGTCCGGACATATTTCCCCGATGCACTTGAGGCAGCTTGCATCCAAACCCGCCGAAATAACTTCTCCTTTCTCCGCAATGGTTGGTCTCAAATCGTCAGCAACAACACAGAGAAGATTGTACCATTGGAGTGCTTGCCACCATGGAGATGCTGCCCGGTAAAAAAATCTCATTTCCTGTCTGGATTCAGCGCACGCCAACAAAATAAGATCGGGATTGCTGCCGTTCTCAACTTCCTTTGCCAGTGCCATTTCATTT
>CAZETL010000049.1:516-5802 GCA_964515255.1 uncultured Bdellovibrionales bacterium
CCCTTCTCGAGCTACATTTCTTCTCTCGAGAACCGGGGGTCGGACACTCGCGCAAACATCGGAACGGTTGGGAATTAATGGGATTGATTCTGGCGGTCGAACAAAATACGGGGGAAAATCCCCTCTCTGCGGACGCCTTCCATGCGGAGCTCTCAGACCTTCATTGAAACCATATATGCCAACGCCACCACTCACACAAGCGAACGACATGACTTTCTCCTCTTGCATTGTTAAACAACAAAAAATCCCGGCTGATGTGCCGGGCTCCTGACTCCTTTCTCCTCTTCCCTACCCTTCAGGACAGCTCCGGCAAACTATAGCGCTTCTTGCGCGCAACAACGCACGCAAAGAGAATAAGGCCACGAAGGTCCCACTGAAGCGCCGAGTTGTTCGCCGTCATTGCCATGCCGACAATATACACCCGCAGAGAACCTTGTCAAGAAAGCAAAAAAACCGATTCGCACTGCGAACCGGTTTCTTCTAATCCAAGGGCTCTGAATTAGGTCAAAACGGACGACTCCCGACGAGAGCCCGGGAAAAGAACGTCAGAGCTCTGATCTGATCGTGACCAAAGCGCCGAAGAGCCCGGGAGACTCCTTCGAAATCCCCCGTGGAGAAACATTTCGCCCAGTCCTCCGAAAAACGGCAAAACGGCTCGAGAAGAGCGCGAGTCCAAAGGGTATTCCTCTTCATTACTCCCTCCCCCAGATTTTCTGGGTCTTCGTTGAAAAATCGAAAGAAAGTACTGCCTGGAATGATCCGCGAAATCCAAGGAAAAGTCAATACCAACAGAAAGACCTAGAGAGACGAATAGTAAAACACTACTCGAGAATCCCGTCCAGATTTACATCGTAGAGAATCGCCTCCTGAATATGGCGATAGGAAAGCAATTCGTTTTCGGAAAACCAAATCGGGATCTCCTTCTCAGCTTCAGCAGGTTCGCCGGAAGCGTGGATAAGATTCCGAATAGATCGGCTATCAACATCCGCCAACTGGTACGAATCTACTGTAAAATCTCCACGAATTGTCCCGACATCGCTCGAAAGCGGCTCGGTCTTTCCGGTGAGTTTTCGGACAATACCAACTGCCTGGTGCCCCTCCAAAACAATAGCGACTACCGGACCGGAAGAAAGATACTTGGCATTCGACCCGAGAATAGCAAGGCCATTCTCTCGAAATGTCGCGAACGGAGATTTCTCTCCTTTTCTTTCATAGGCCGCAGCCGCTTTCTTTCCGACATTTTCGAGCCACTCTTCCCCGCCAACCATATAGTGCTCCTTTGCCATCTCTGCTGTCGGAATAAGCATTTTCATCGCAACAAGTTTCAGTCCCGTTCGCTCATATCGACGAATAATCTCACCGATTAATGACCGCTGAACCGCATCAGGCTTCAGGATAACAAGAGTTCGCTCCAAAGACTTCTTTCTTTCCATAAAGACTCAACATCAAATTATTGGAGTGAATTGTAGAATATTTCCACAAAAATATCAAGTAAAATCAGCCGACGCCTCGCGCCGCGCATCCTTTTTTGCAATGCGGACAATTCGATGCGGCCGACGAATCTCATAGTATCTGACCGGCTTCCCGAGGGCGTCCGCCACCGAAATTTCCTTTGCAACTCCTTCTGAAATTGGCCCAAACACCCAAAGTTCGTCCGATCGCGCCACAAGCACGTTATTCGCCTCTATCATAAACTTTCTATCGACCGTATCGAGCAGAAAGTAATCATAGAGAGTAAATATAGTAAGAGGAATCCTTTTTCGTTCCAAAATATACCTCGTTATAAACATCCGGTAGCAAAACGAATGCTTCGACATAGCCGCAAAGACGACCGGAATATCGAGACGAAACCGAGGAATTTTGTCGGGAACCAGTGTCATATATCGAAAAGAGACATTGCGGGAGACAAGGATCGGAAATCATTCTCAGAACCGGAGATATTTTTGCCAATACTCGTAGAGAGCCGCTGTCGCCTCGATATCACGCACATTGTACCGGGCAACATCGAGACATCGACCGCTACGAAAAAACTCCGCGACTTGATCACCATCTATCCCTCCTCCCTTTGGAGTCGGTATGCCAAATGCTCGACAAGCAAGATGCAAACTCGGACGACGTCGGACCGCCCCATAAAACGACATCTGATCAAGGAGATCGATATGCTTCGCTCCCCGTTGCGAAGAGAGATATCGATTCGAAAGAAGATCCCGACTCGGACGAATTCGATGAATTGCTGACCGCATCATAAGAAAAGGGACATCAAATCCCCGTCCGTTGAAGGTGACAAAAGTGTCGTATGACTCGGCAATTCTCCAAAATTCTTCGAGCATCTTCAGCTCGCTTGCTGGCTTGAATGAAATACCATCTTCCTCAAATGAATCCATCGGAGCACTTGGAGACTGGAAGTATACAGCTCGTTTCCCTCTCTCGACATCAAAGAGTCCCAAAGCCACTACCTCTCCCGTAAGAGGAGAGAATCCAAGGCCATTCTTCACGTCCTGGAGAGCTGCCGCATATTCGGATTCCGCAAGCACATCTTCGCGAATCCAGCGAGTCAGCGACTTCTTGGAAGTATCGTCAAGCGAGTCAAAATCTTCCCCAACTGTTTCAATGTCGAATACAATCGTCGCCATATCAGGAAATGTTTCCGGGAGAACGGCGGAATATAACCGTGGTATCCTCGATATCCGCTTTCGACGCGTCCAGCTTGACGCGATTTATCGATTTCACGGCACCTACACGCGTCTCATACCCCTCGCTCACGCAAATCGTCTCGCCGTTTCCAGCAATTAGGACCCAATAGAATTCCTCCCGAATATTTTGTTTGATTTTGAATTTCATAGAAGAGATGATCTCCTACGAGCATAGCGGTGTCCTCCGCATCCGTCAAAGAAAATCCCTTCAATGCGATAAAATACAGTGAGAAAAGGGACCTGTCGGGCATCGGTAGAAAACGCTCCCATCCCTATCGGTTCTCAGTATCCGTATTCCACGTCGAGAAAGCCTCTGCAAAACATCTTCGGATGGATGTCCATATGAATTCTTTCCAACGGACACCACTGCCTCCTCCGGTGTCGTGAGATCAAGAAATGCGTCGCTCGTCGAATATTTCGAACCGTGATGCGCTACTTTGAGAACTCGAACATCTCTTTTCGAAAGAAAGAGTTCCTCTCGAGGCAAATCTCCGGTAAACAAAAATACATCACTTCCAACCTGGAAAGTCGCTACGACACTCGATTCATTCGTGCTTCTTGAGCGAAAAAGTTCATTGCGATCCGGAAAGACAACTCTCATCAGGGCGCCACGCCCGAGAGATATCTCCGTTCCAATATGTGGCGCTTCCCGACGAATTGACTTTCGGAGTATCGCATCTCTGACCGCCATCCCTATATCGGTTTTTTCCGGGATTTCATGAGAAAGAATCAGCGGAATCCGATACTTTTCAGAAAGTTCAGGAAACGCACCGATATGGTCGGCATCTGGATGAGTTAAGATGACTGTTTCAATCGTCCGATCCCAAGGCGGCATAATTCTCCCGATTTCCGAGAGAAGCTTCCTTCCATCCCTCCCTGTATCAATAAGGACTTGGTTTGAACCCCGAGAAATAAATATAGCGTCGCCCTGTCCAACATCGAGAAAAATCACCGAGACGTCCAAATTATTCCCGCCGTAAATTTCATCCGTCAAAAGAAATATGTCTGAAACGAAGAGGAAGGCAATCACCAAAAGAAAGGCCCTGCGATACATCATATATTTTTCAAAATGGAAGACTTCTTCCGAAGAAAGAAAGAGGTAGTCGAAATTATCACAAGAGAAGCCAGGAGACTTTTTACACCGAAAAACGGGAGTGCTATCGTAGAGAACTCGCTTTCTGCGCACCAGCGAACAATCCACAGGATAGACCGAGAAACAAGAAATGCCGGAAATCCAAGCGCTTCTGCAAAATCCGGTAAAAATGTTCCAGTAACCGCGGAAGTAAAGCCTAAAAACATGGCTATCGGGACAAGCGGCAATACAAGTAGATTCGCCACAGTCGACAAAACCGGAAGAGCGTGGAAATGAAACAGCACGATAGGGAACGTAAAAAATTCGGCAGCGAGAGTGGTTGCAAGAATGTCTGAAAACGAAAAAGAAAGCAAGAGAAACGGCGCAAAAGAGAAAATCCCTATCGTCGCCGCGAAAGAAAGCTGGAATCCGATGTCATATTGAAGGAGCAAGGGATTGAGAATCACCATGGAACTTCCCGCAAGAAGAATGGCATTTATTGGATCAGGAATGCGTCCGAATCGCACCGAGAGGAGAGCCGCTCCGGTCATAACCGACGCACGAACAGCTGAAGCAGGAAATCCAACAACCGCCGTAAAGAATCCAAGCGCAAAAACAGATAACCAAAAAGAAGCAGTCCGAGAGAAACCAGCAAGAACGCAAACGGAGGAGATAAGGACAACTACGAGAGCCACATTATATCCGGACACAGCAACGATGTGCGAAACGCCAGCCCGCGAAAAATTATTTTGTATCTCCGGCGGCATTCTTCCCGATCCTCCGACGAGAAGACCGGACACGAGTCCGGATTCAGGAGACGGGATGGCGCGATCCACTCCCTCCTCAAAAAAGTCCTGGACCAATCGGATGGATCTTAGGAAAATATCCTTCGATCTTCCTACTATACGGACATTCTTCGGATATCGACATTCGTACCCAGCCCCGTCTTTTGCAAGAACCATCGAAAAATCAAAATCAGAAAATGCACTTCCAGGGCGGTGAAGTGAACACTGAAGAGACACTCTGTCCGCCATTCCAATCTCCGAAAATCCGGGGAATATTCCAAGAACAAGTGTCGTGGGACAATTTCCTCGACATTCAACCGGACGCAATAGGGCTTGTTTTGAAGAGCCAGAAAAATGCGGTTCTTGAACAACTTCAGCCACCAACATCTCCGAATCCGATTCCGGAACCGAGCGCCAGAACGCCACGCAACTCGAAGCACGCCACCAGGAACAAAGAAACAGCGACACAAAAAATACCACCCAAAAGATCCGCCTCTGACTCCAAATAACCCCGAGAGAAATTGCGATAGCGAGAGTCAAAAAGGACAACCAGGTTGTCCACGGAACAAACAGTCCGAGAGAAATACCAAAGAGAACCGAAAGAGCAGAGTAACGAAATATACGAATCGGAAGCATAAAACGAACGAGGCGCTCTGCTTTTTGATCAACAAGCAGAGCGCCACCTGGAAACGCAACAAAGAAATACCTCTTACCCTACGGCCTCTTCATCTTTCTT
>CAZETL010000050.1:0-5712 GCA_964515255.1 uncultured Bdellovibrionales bacterium
TTTTTTTAGTATGTCCCCAGATACTTAATGGAAGCTTTATTTATATCCGAAGCAGCATGAGTTGTCGCGCCTGCCTTCCGAAGCTTGTGAGCCCTCGCCATGAGAGAGTCAGTCAGATTACATGGATCCGGATTCGCGTGCCCAGTTGCGCTTCGAATTGAAGATTCATATCCCTGCCAAACATCGGACATAAACTGCGGAACGCCCATTGCGCCGCCCTGCCCGATATATCCCTTCGGAGAACAGGAAACTTTTTTGTTTTTGTTATATCCAAGCTCATCGACAAGTTCATAAAAAATGTCTCTCCGCTTGTAAAGAAGCGCAATCGAGCTCTTGTATTTTGACCCGTATTTCTTGTACCGAGGCACTGATACTTGTTCGACTTCTTTGTAGGTACATTGACCGGTATTCGCGCCAAGGTTCGTTTCCATTTTGAGGAAGCCATAAAGCACTCCTTTCGGAACATCCGTTTTACTGCTCGCAAACTCAACCGCTCCCTTGATGTCCTTTGCATTGTAAGATTTTCCAGTGATAGCATTCAAATCACTTTCTAACTCAGCCAATTTCTCCTGCAATTCCTGGAGAGTAGCTTCGTGCTGGGCAACATCTCCCTTGATTTCATTCTGGCTCGCTGCAAGCGCCTCTTTCTCGGCATTTTTCTTTGCAAGCGCTGCTTCACTTTCTTTCTTCATCTGTTCAAGTTCTTGTTTTTCCTTTTCTTGGTCCGATCGAGCGAGCTCAACATCGTCAAGAATAGTATTTATCCGTTCGCTCATGCGTTCAAATGGCACGTCAGCGTCAAATACATCCGAAAGAGAGTCGCCACCAAGAATGATTTCTGCATCTTTCGAAGATCCGCCAAGATATGCCTCCCGGATCAAACTTGCAAGTATCGCTTGTTTCAAAGCAATCTCCTGTCTCGAGAGCTCTATTTCAAGCTCCTTCCGGAGAATGGAGTCCTTTGTATCAAGAAGGACTGACTGCGTCTTCCTCACAGCAGATACAGCGGCAGACAAAGACATACTCACGGCGTCCAACTCGGCATTTCGTTTTTCGAGAGCTTTCTGTTCCTTTTTAATCTTATCCCTGGTTGCATCAATAGTGTCTCGGATATCCTCCGGGTCATCATCAGCAAAAACCAAAGGCAACGGCATCACCAGAGAGAGAGCCAACAAGCACGCAAGGAAAAATCCGAGGGAGCATTTCCCGTTCATAGGCTTTCAGTATACCATATTCACTCGAAGCAGTCCCGAGCAGAATCGGGGAAACTTATTGGAACCGGAAAACACATCCAATTATTGGATTGAGGACTCACACATAGGTACAAGGAGGAATCAAAGAAGCAGAATAAGCCCCGAGGCATTGAGATTGAACACGAAGGAGCCGAAGAAAATTCTCCCGAATCTTCTTCTCGCACAATGAAGATACCCCAGGACGAATGTCCCGAGGTATCCAAATGGCCACTCTCGAATCTGCGCGTGTTATTCCGCTATTCCACCACCTCTCTGGATTTCTCTATAATGGAAGCCGTAAGTTTTTCCGCGACTTCCGGATGCTCCTTGAGATACGACTTGGCAGCTTCTCGGCCAACTCCGAGCTTTTCATTCTCGAAGAGAAACGAGTTGCCGCTTTTCTTCACTGCTTCAAGGAGAACGCCCGTATCTATGAGGTCTCCCTCCCGTGAAATCCCCTCATTGTACATGATGTCGAATTCCGCTTTTCGGAAAGGCGGCGCCACTTTATTCTTCACAATTTTCACGTTTACCCGATTTCCAACTACCGATTCTGCTTTTTTAATCTGCGCCGCGCGCCGAACTTCGACACGCACAGAAGCATAAAACTTGAGCGCCTGTCCGCCAGTCGTCGTTTCCGGATTTCCGAACATGACGCCGATTTTCATCCGGATCTGGTTGATGAAAATAACCACCGTATTGGAACGAGACACAATTGCCGTAAGCTTTCGGAGAGCTTGAGACATAAGGCGAGCTTGCCGTCCTACGTGCTGCTCTCCCATCTCCCCTTCTATCTCGGCTTTCGGGACAAGCGCCGCAACCGAGTCCACAACGATGACATCGACTGCGCTCGACCTCACCAATGTTTCAACGATATCAAGAGCCTGTTCTCCGGTATCCGGTTGAGAGATCAGTAATTCGTCGATATTGACACCAATCCGCTTCGCATATTCCGGGTCAAGCGCATGCTCAGCATCAACAAAGGCGGCCGAACCGCCGGCTTTCTGCGCGTTTGCCACAATGTGAAGCGTCAGCGTCGTCTTTCCGGACGATTCTGGTCCATACACTTCTATAATACGCCCCCTCGGAACTCCGCCGATACCAAGCGCGAGGTCGAGCGAAATCGATCCGGTTGGTATAGCCTCCACATCTACCTTCTTAACGTCTCCCAATTTCATGATCATTCCATCTCCAAATCTCTCCCGTATTTCATCCATCACCGCGCCAAGATCCTTTCGACTCACTTTCTCAACTTTCTTCATCTCCTTTCCGTCTTTCGAGGCACTCGCCTTTTGCTTCAACATAGTTCGAAAAAAATAATGGGTAAATCAATTCTGTTATTCTTTGCGATTATGCTCCGACTGCATGGGTTCGGGAGAAACAGGAAGCTCGACATCGGTAATCGGTTGAGCTTCCTTGCCCAACGGTTCCTCTTTACTGCCGTTCCACGAGGCCTCCGTCTCAGCAGCGGAAGTTGAGTCTACCAGACAGTTCTTTTCACAGTCAAACGATTTTGAATCCCCCGGAGAAAGTGGTCCGCGATACAGTTCTCTATCACCCGAACGGACAAAGATCGATATTGGTCGCGCGCCCTTCGAAGAAAGAGTGAGGCGTCCCGGAGGAGACACAACCACTTCATTCCCTGTCTCGACATTGAGACTCGACTTCGGGACCTCCAAATCAGCCGTCACAGATACCGTTTCCCGTCGTTCTTTCTCAAATCGATTCACCACTCGAAACTCGAGCGTATTCACACCCGACTGCAATCGGACTTGCTCTTGAAATTTCCCATCTTCGCCCACAAGCACTAATTCGTTATTTAGAAAAAGCTTAGCATCCCTATCTGTCTCGCCAGATACCGTGATAGCGCCGCTTGTCACTGTTTCCCCATTTCTCGGCTCCATCACGACAATGAACGGCTCCGCAGCACAAAGGCGGAATTCCCTATACAGATACGCCGTGAGACTGAATACAGCAAAGCTTACCGCTGTTCCAATCAGCACTTTCGGCGTCACGACAAAGAGCGGAAGCAATTTCGATTTCCGTTTCGGAGCTGAAAGACTCTCCTCAGGTTCTTTTCCGAGGTTCCGGGCAATGCTCCTCTCTCGTTCATAGAGACGAATCAACCCTTTCGGGTCAACGCCGAGACATCGAGCGTAACTCCGTATAAATCCTCGGATATATACGTCCGCCGGCAACTTCGTATACTCACCGCGCTCAAGAAGCTCGATATACTCCCGGCGAATACCGGTGTGCCGCGCTATTTCAGTAAGATTCACACTACATTCTGAACGCAGCTTTCGCAGCCTCTCGCCAAGTGTCAGCGATTCAACTTTTTTTCGAGTGAAACCATTTCCTAACATAAGAAGGGGTGGGGACACAAAAACCTTCCCGAATCGACCGGGGAAATATCTCTATTCTCAGAGCCGCGCGGAAAAATGTCAACTGCCCGCCGCTCTCATGGCATCAGAAAAGCGCTCCCGGCAAAATAACAGTCGGGGCGATGGCTGCATGTTCGCCTTTCACGGAGTCAAGCGGCTTCCTGTTTCCCGTAAGCCCCAAAACATAGTTCCAGTCGCGAAATTCTGGGTGCCGCTCAAGCAGTTTTTCAAGCACTTTCACAGTCACCTCAACGTCGCCGGCTGCCGTATGAGCCGTCTCATGCTGCGCTCCGCAGTATGTTTTATACGCTGCGGAAAGATTGCGTGATGCAACGAGATCTCGCGGAGCCACTTTATGGTAGAGCACTTTCCCATCAAGAATTCTCTTATTCGAATAATCGAAATTCTTTCCCATCAGCGCGAATTCCGCCTTGATGAAGGGAAGGTCGTACCCGACGACATTAAACCCCGCTACATCCGATCCCTCGAAGATACTCCATAATTCATAGCAAAGCTGCGAGAACGACGGAGAATCTTTGACATCTTCATCCCGAATGCCGTGTATCGCCGTCGAATCCGGAGGGATCGGTCGACCGGGATTGAGACGCCGAACGGATTCCGTCATTTCTCCCGAAGGCAGGATCTTCCGATACGCAATTTCCACTGTACGGTCTTCGCCCGGGACGAGCCCCGTCGTCTCAAGATCGAAAACAATAAGCGGCCGCTCAAACGGAATAAGCTCGGGAAGGATGGAACGCATAGAGTGTCGGAAAAATGTACTCCGACATGGTATCATAAGAGTTCCGTTTGATAAAAAAGGCCGTCGATGTGGCGGCCCTTAAAACAGAAAAAACTTTCATGAAAAAATGCAGGACTCGCGACAATAAGCCTCTAGGCGAGGAAGATACTCGCCATATTCTCCACGTTCATTCGCGATTTGAATGACATCGCACATCGCCGCCACGCTGATGAGAGGAGCAGAAAACCCCATTGAAATCACCTGCGCCGCAGTCGCGTCTCGGTTGGACAAACTTATCTGTTGCCGATCGATGCCGACAAGGATCCCAGCAATATTCCCACCGAGATTTGTCACGATTCTCGCCGCTTCGCGGATCGCAGTCCCCGCCGTCAACACGTCATCCACAAGCAAAACATTCCGTCCTTCCACTGGTGTCCCGAAGAACTGCCCCCCTTCCCCGTGACCTTTCGCTTCTCCTCGAATGAAGACCACTTCCAAGTCAAAATCGTATTCATTGAGAAGCGCCTGCGCCAAAGAATTCGCGATCGGGACTCCCTTTGTCGGAATCCCGCACAGAACAAGCTCGCTGAGGTGAAGCCTGAATGCAAGCAAGGCCCCCGCATAACACGCTCCCAACTTTTCGCAGCGGGATGCTGGAGACAACGCCTTGCCAATATCGATGAATACGGGGGATCTCTGTCCCGACTTCAGCTCAAAATCTCCAAACTTCAGAGCAGCGCTTTCCAGCAGGATTTCAAGTAACGTTCGAACGGTATTATCCACAAAAATTCACCTCGCAGAAAAAAATCTATCTCCAATGGAAAGATTGAGGGAGATGCCCCCGTTGTCAAAGTGCAGACCTCGAATGTTATCGAGAGCCGTACCTATACTATCGGCACAATATACGCCTGTCAAAAAAATCCCCCAAGCAAGAGCAAGGGGGTCGCATACAATCCAAAGAACAGAATTCTACACGAAGAAAGACTCGCCGTCAGGTCAAGGAATCCTCGCTTCTTTGTCTAGGAGGCGAACTTCATTTGCGAATCTTCGTGCCGTATCGCGCACTCCTTTTATCGAACGCTGATCAGCAATAGCGCGTCCGACAATGGGATGCCAACGCAGCCCTTGAACTACTTGGGCAAATTCACGAAAGTCGCCTCCCTGAGAACCAAAACCGGGAGCGTACATACTGAACGCCTCACCCTTAAGTTCATCTTCAAGCCATGTTCGAATTTGTCTCACCCGGCCAATCTTCGTGCCGGGCACGACGAAATGACGCACCCCCAAGCTGCAGGCAAGACGGTAAATCCGCTCGGGCGTACCGTCGGCGATATATCCACCCTCACTCGCAAGGAAATCC
>CAZETL010000051.1:0-5043 GCA_964515255.1 uncultured Bdellovibrionales bacterium
GCGGAAAGGGAGGGATTCGAACCCTCGATACCCTTTCGGGTATACCGCTTTTCGAGAGCGGCGCCTTCAACCACTCGGCCACCTTTCCTTATTACTTCCCCAGCAAAGCTCGGGAAGTGAAAAATCAAACAAACGCTTCCTCACGAGATTTCCCTCACCCCGACCAATTGCAGTTGATCGCTCTTTCGATGCCGCCCAAGGCAAAGCACCGCTCGCTCCCCCTTCTTTACCTTTCCCTCTCGAAGAAGCTTCTCAATGAGCTGGTCAATAATTCCATCCAACTGCGCATCCTCCGCAAACAGCGACGCGTCAACACCCCAGAACAGTCCCATGCGATTCCATGCTCGCGCATTGTTCGTCGCCACAAAGAGCCTTGAACTGGGACGGAAATGCGACATGAGCCTCGCTGTGAATCCACTCTCACTGAGAAGAAGTATGATATCCGCATCGTAACTCTTCGCGAGTTCGTAAACGCTCCGCACCATGACGGCGTATTCGGACCGGAGGTTCATGCCAATTGTCTGGTATACATCATCAAAGGGAGATTCTTCCGTATGCGCGATAATCTCCGCCATGGTTGCAATCGTCTCGACTGGATATTTTCCCATCGCCGATTCCTCCGAAAGCATCACTGCATCCGCATGATCGATGACTGCATTTGTGACGTCGCTCACTTCGGCCCGGGTCGGCCTCGGATTCTCCGTCATGGATTTCATCATCTGCGTCGCGACGATGACCGGCCGCACCGCCGAGAGACTTGCCGCAATGATCTCTTTCTGGAGAATAGCGACTCGCGTCTCGGGAAGCTCGATACCGAGGTCGCCGCGCGCCACCATGACCGCATCCGCCTCGCGAACAATTTCGGCAAGATTCTTCACAGCTTCTTTTCGTTCGATCTTCACCACGATCTTCGGCCACTCCGCCTCAGTCACCGGACATTCTTCGAAAAGTTTCCTCATCGACTTCACATCGTCGGCACTTCCCACAAACGAAAGCCCGATATAATCAACCTTCTCTCCGACTACAAACCGGATATCCTTGAGATCTTTCTCCGTGATGACCGGGAGCGACAGTTTCGAATCCGGCAAATTCACGCCCTTTCGATTCTTGACGTCTCCATCGTTGATCGCCTCAAGTTCAAGCACATCTCCTTCTTTCTTCGCGACGCGGAATTGCAAGAGTCCATCCTCAATAAGGACAATGTGATCGACTTCGATGTCGCTCGCGATGCCCGGCTGATCAAAGAGAAACGTATGCGATCGATCGGAATGAATTAGATCTTTTCGCCCCACATCCGAGACAAGAACTCGATCCCCCTTTATTACATGAAACGGCTCTTCGAGTACCGTCCGAATGCGAGGCCCTTGGATATCGGCAAGAATCGCGATCGGCGTTCCGAGCTCCTCGGAAACTTCGCGGATCCGATTTATCAGTGTTCCGTGCCACTCATGGGCGCCGTGGGAGAAGTTGAGACGGGCGACATTCATGCCGGCTTTTGCCATGGCAAGCAATGTCTCTTTCGCTTCGGATGCTGGCCCGATAGTAGCGACAATTTTCGTATGTTTCATAACTGGAGAACAACAAGAACAAAAACCTCAAAACAAGGGGAGGTCCACGGGAGATAGTATCAGGAAGATCCCAATATTGCAAAGGAGAGCTCCGACAACCGGGCTCCCCCGCAAAAATACCAGCATCCGCAGCTCACTTGCGTTTCAGATATTGATCTTCTTTGCAAGGTCGCCCACTACGGGCATTTCCCACTTCTCTCCCTTGAATGCTTTGAAAAGGCCCATGACATTCAAAACAAAGACGGCAATACCCGCCATCCATCCAATAATCGGAAACCAGAACACGAAGCTTCCGATAATCCATACGATGAGGAGCGCCAAACCCTGCTTTGCATGGAACTGGCAGTATGCGCTCTCGCGCTTCAAGAAAAGCGGCACAGCAACCAAAACGCCAAGATAGCTTAATGCAGCCACCAGCTTATTTGCCTCGATATCCGGATCACTCGCTGTTTTCGGAACTTCCGGAGTGCTCTGGCCGCCTCCTTGCCCCGACATTTCTTCTGTCATATACGTATTCCAAAAAAATTAAAACGGAACCAAATAGTCATCGAGAGATTGCAATGATTCGAAAAAAGAATCTCCCTCTCACAAACCTAGGACGAAACTCGAAAAGGAGCAAATTAATCTACACCTTCATCCCTCTGAGAGCCGCGATGCGGTCTTCAACCGGGGGATGCGTCATGAAAAGCTTCGTAATGTTCTTTCCCTTGAAGGGATTCGCGATGTAGAGATGCGCCGTCGCTCGATTCGCCGCTTCGAGCGGCTCCGTGTCGCGAGATATTTTCTCAAGCGCGCTCGCGAGTCCGTCGGGGTAGCGCGTGAGAAGCGCACCGGAAGCGTCCGCCAAAAACTCTCGCTTCCGCGAGATCGCAAGCTGCATCAACGTCGCTGCAATCGGGGCAAGGATTGAGAGAACGATCGCAAGTACGAAAAATATCACCTGAAGCTGTCCGTTTCCCTCTTCGCGATCTCGACGCCCGAAAAAAGCCCAGTGCCGAAACCAGTCCGCAAGGAGAGCGATAAACCCCACCAAGACCACAACGACCGTCGAGAGGAGAATGTCGCGGTTTCCGATATGCGAAAGTTCATGCGCGGCGACCCCCTCAAGTTCGCTTCGATTGAGACGCTGTAGAATGCCCGTCGTGAAGCAAATAACCCCATGCTTCGCGTCGCGGCCGGTTGCGAACGCATTCATCGCTGTGTCTTCGATCACGAAAATGCGCGGTACCGGGAGCCCTGCAGTGATACAGAGATTCTCGACGATATTGTAAATATCTCGCGCATTCTCGCGCGTCACTTCTTTTGCGCCGCTCATCGCGAGCACGATCTTGTCGCTCCACCAGTACGACCCGAAGCTCATCACGATCGAGAAAATGACCGCGCCGTAGAGAATAGCACTATCTCCCATCGCCCCGGCAAATACATAGCCGACACCAATGACAAATGCCAAAAATCCGGTCATGTAGACCCATGTCAATCGAGTATTGCGATCATGTGAAGTATAGAGAGTCGCCATAAAGTTCAAAGTTCCTAGTAGTGCTAACCTGCGATAAATATCCTCTTGAGATTTGAGATCGTTTTGGTTGTTTGCAACTTTTATTTTTTCGAATCGTAGATTCCAGATTCCACAGGAACACCAGAAAAAGATTCTCTTCGCAGTGAGCAATTCCAAATTTCATTGCTTCAGAATTTTTGTGATCCTATGCCCTACAGGGATTCCCGATGCGAAAATTTTTTCCATGGCGCCACCCACCGCTGATCCCGCAATTCTTATCGATTCAGGCGTCTCTTCAAAAAGAACTTCCGGCATCCCCCGAACGCCAATCTCCACAGGAAAAACGCCTTCCGATATTCCCGTCTTTTCAAAACAGTGTCCAATAATATTCTCTTGGGAAAGCGGCGACCTTACGATACGAAGAAGTTCATTTTTCTCCGCTTCGGAAACAAAGACTACCTTCCCCATAATTGGCTGATCCTTGTACGATTCCCGCTTTTTCTTGAATCGCCATGAACTCCCATCTTCCGAGACAAAATACACCGATCCCTGCTCAGTCTCGAAGACAGAGTGAAAAAATTCCTTCCGATCCATTAACTCTCGCAGAAACTCTGAAATAGCTTCCTGCTTTCTTCTTCCGATATCAGAACCCCCTCCACCTTTATCGCACTCGTTGTACAGCGCATCAAGCCTCCCAGAGAGAGCCTTCCTCAATCCAGAGAGATTTTGCACATTTGAATCCGCCTTCTCATGAACCGCTCGCTCCCTCTCAAGAAAATCCATATCTGGGGATTTCCTAGAATTCCACTTTCACTGGCTGCTTCGCTGCCTCTTCTTCAAGTTCGAAAAATTCCCGCTTCGAGAAATTGAACATATTGGCAATGATATTCGTCGGCACCGTCTCAATCTTCGTGTTGAGTTCCATGACATTGCCATTGTAGAATCGCCGCGACGCTTGAATTTTGTTTTCCGTGTCGGAAAGTTCCCGTTGAAGTTCGAGGAAATTGGTATTTGCCTTGAGATCCGGATATGCCTCTGACACTGCAAAGAGACTCTTCAATGCTCCTGAGAGCATGTTTTCCGCCTCGGCGTGCTCGCCAACCGTTCCCGCTTGCATCGCTTTTGACCTCGCCTCCGTCACCTTCTCAAAAACTCCGGCCTCATGCGCCGCATACCCCTTTACCGTCGAGACAAGATTGGGGATGAGGTCGTACCGCCGCTTCAGCTGGACATCGATATCGCTCCACGCTTCCTCCGCGCGATTTTTGAACCGAATGAGGCCATTGTAAGCAGCAACGCCCCAGAGGACGAGCAATATGCCAGCGCCGACAATTATATAAAGCCCAGTCATAAGAATATTCCGCGAAAATCCCTCCCAATGAATCGGGAGACATCTCCGCCAACTAACGTATTAATGTGTCTACAGCTTAACATAAAATCCCTATTTTTAGAAGCCTTTCCAGATCCGGATGGTAGGCACGCAAGAAAGTGCTATACTTTGACAAGTATGAGTGCGAGATGAATCTGCGAGTTCCGCTCCCGCACCCCCATCTCCAGCATTCGTAATTTCCACACTATGATCCGAAGTGAAATCATCCTCTTTCTCGTGCCGATGCTTGTCGGTGTTACGACCGAAGGCATTAAATTTGCCAACTATTGCCGGAAGCACGGCTGGAATCTCCGGTATTCAATCACCTACGGGCACATGCCGAGCGCGCACACTGCCTTTGTCGCGTCTCTCGTTACAACGGTTGCTCTCTTTGACGGATTCTCGACAACCAGCTTCGCCATTGCGATCGCATTCGCCAGTATTGTCATCTTCGACGCGCTCCGCCTCCGCGTCTACATGGGCGAACACGCACATTTCCTCAACACGCTCGCGCAAGAGCTCAAACTCGACGAGAACCGGTTCCCGCGACTCAAGGAGCGAGTCGGCCATAAGCCCGAAGAAGTCGCCGTCGGCGCGCTCGTCGGTGTTTT
>CAZETL010000052.1:0-4694 GCA_964515255.1 uncultured Bdellovibrionales bacterium
CGGACCGGATAACCGCTGAAAGCATCTAAGCGGGAAGCCGACCTCAAGATAAGGTGATTTCCTTCGAGCAATCGAAGGAGGAATATCCTCGGAGAAGACGAGGTTGATAGGCTTCAGGTGTAAGCCCTGTGAGGGGTGAGCCGAGAAGTACTAATATATTCATAGATCGTTTTTCGTGTTTCGGTTGCCGATCAGGCTGTTTCTTGCAGCGTGATGAGGGCGAAGATATCTCATTTGCACTTTCTTGTTTCGAATTCGCTGGTGTCGGTGCCTCGAGCGGAGTGGGTCCACCTCTTCCCATCTCGAACAGAGCCGTTAAGCACTCCAGCGCCGATGGTACCTCGCCCGAATCTAAGGAATATATCCGGGGATTCGGGCGGGGGAGAGTAGGTCGGTGCCGACTCCAGCGCGTTTGAATTTTCTCCGGCGAGATTTGTTTCTAGAAGGACCCGCGAAGGGTCTTTTTCTTTTTCTGATTTTTTCTTTATACTGGAGAAACGCTATTCTTCTATGGATCATCGAAAACAAAAAAAAGCGGCGTTTGGCTTTTTCTATTTCGCCATCTTTCTCCTTCTGGGATATCTCATCTATCTCCCTTTTAAACCACCGGAGACATGTTCCGATGGAAGGGAAAACCAGAATGAGACAGGAATTGATTGTGGTGGCGTGTGTGGTTTGTGCCAAGTGGAACCTGTCCTTGAAGATATTGAGGTAACTGAAACAGCATGGGTTTCGGATGGAAGTGGAAAATTTGATCTCCTAGGGAAAATAAGGAATCCGAATAATGATTTCGGGGCTTCCAAAGTGGCATATGAATTTGAAATTATCGGATCGACGGGAGGAATTCTTGCGAGGGAATCGGGAAAGACGTTCATTCTTCCAAAAGAAGAGAAATACGTTGTCGAGACAAGTATCCAGCTTCCGTCGGAGCCGATACAGATAAAATTGACCCTTACGGAAACAAAGTGGGAAAAGTTTTCCGGATATCGAGAGAAGCCTGAATTGGACGTCTACAATCGTCGATTTGAGAAAACGTCGTCCGGTGTCGGTTTTGGTTCTGCTAAAGGCTTGGTTGTGAACAATAGTCCTTTCGATTTCACGATTATTGACATCACGGTAGTTCTTAGGGATGGTTCTGGTCGAGCGGTAGCGATTCAGAAAACGGACATGAGAACATTGCGTGCTGGTCGACAGCAAGACTTCACCCTTCTTTGGCCAAGTCCGTTTTCGGGGGACGTTGAGAAGGTCGAGGTGCAGACCGATGCCAATGTTTACGATACGGATACCTTTATTCGGCAATACGTTCCAGTGATGACAGAGTCGTTTCAGGACTTGAGCCGATAACGACGATGGATAGCGCAATCCTTTTATGTTTGCTCGTTTATTTCGCGGCGATTGGAGCCTTGCTGCGGTGACGCTTCTCTTGTCTGGCATGGGGATTTTGATTCTTTTTGGACTTTCTGGGGATATACATATCTCACGAGTATTTTTTCGGCAACTTGTCTTTACCGGTATAGGTACGATCATTCTTCTTTCTTTTCCGGCATTTGATTATCGGCATCTATCAAAACTTGCAACTCCTCTTTATCTTTCTACGATTGCTGTTCTATTCCTTGTTTTGCTCTTTGGGAACTCTATTCGGGGAACTTCTGGATGGATTCAGATTGCCGGATTTCAATTTCAGCCAGTGGAATTCGCAAAGATAGCACTCATCATATTCCTGGCGAGCTTTATCTCGAAAAAGAGGAGCGAGCTTGGTGATTTCGTAAGGTTGTCGGTCTCTTTCTTTTTGTCGGCAGTCCTTATTTTTCTCGTTCTTAAACAGCCGGACTTGGGGAGCGCGCTCGTTCTCGCTGCTATCTGGTGCGGCATGGTGGTAGTGTCCGGGATACGAAAGCGACATCTTGCTTTGCTTCTTTCTGTCGCTGTGGTGATTTCGGTGGGAGGATGGATGCTTCTCGCTCCCTATCAAAAGGATCGAATCCTCACATTTCTCCATCCGGACCTTGACCCGAGAGGGAGTGGCTATAATGTGTTGCAGTCGCTCGTTGCTGTCGGATCCGGCGGGTTTTTTGGAAAAGGGATCGGACATGGGTCGCAGGCTCAGTCGAATTTTCTTCCGGAAAGACACACAGACTTCATTTTCGCGGTCATTGCAGAGGAATTGGGTTTTCTAGGAGTCTTTCTGACGCTTTCTCTCTTCGGATTCCTGTTTTGGCGCGTGACTGTGATTGCTCGTCTTGCTCCTGATAACTTTGGCTATCTTGTTTGCGTCGGGTTTCTTGTGATGATGTTTGTGCAGACATTTGTGAATGTGGGAATGAATATGGGCATTTCTCCGGTAACGGGTATCCCTCTGCCCCTTGTGAGTTACGGTGGAAGCTCGATCGTGTCTATTTTCATCGGGGTTAGCGTTTTGCAGAACATATTCTCTCGTCGGCGGGAGGGCGCTTCCTATGAATGGATAGGGGGGTACTATGCGTAACGCTAATTCTCTGAAGTTGTCTCTGATTATTGACATTGTAGTTACTTTTTGATAGACTATACGGGTGTTTATTTCTCACTTATGCGAATCCTTGTTATCACTCAAGTAGTCGTTGCCGTTTTTTTGATTCTTTCAATTCTTTTGCAGAGTCGTGAATCCGGCATTGGCATTTCGTCGAACGGAGGGAATTATTACGCGAGACGAGGGTTTGAAAAATTTCTTGTCTACGCGTCAGCGAGTCTCGCGGTTCTTTTTGTCTTGCTTGCTGGTGCCAACGCATGGCTTTCGGGCCGATAACTTGGGAGTTTCTCTTGGGAAGATTGACTTTTCTCCAGACACTTCAGAGTATTTGCGATGTAAATAGTAAAGTGCGACCTATTCATTTTCCGACTTTCCAATTTCTTTCCTCGAAGAAGTGGAGAATTTTCTTTGAAACTCTTGGCCCAAGAGAGCGGGTTTTTGTCTTCTTTTTAATCGTAGTGTTTTCTGTGGGCATTTTGTCATGGTTCGCTGTGCTGTTTTTTTCTCTTACAAAACCAGTGCCAGCCGAAGGGGGCGCATATACTGAGGGCGTTGTCGGAGAACCTGCCTATATAAATCCAGCGTTGTCTCAGATTACCGATGCGGATGCTGATGCGGATTTGATTCAGCTTGTATATTCTGGGCTCTTTGGATATGACGACCACGGGAAAATCCAGCCGCTTCTCGCGGAGAAATACGATGTCGTCGAGGATGGGAAAAAATATACTGTTGTCTTGCGGAGTGGCGTGAAATGGCATGACGGGGAGAACCTTACCGCGGATGATGTTGTGTTTACAGTTCGCTTGATCCAGGACCCGGCTTATAAGAGTCCGCTTCGTGCCAATTGGCAAGGTGTGGAGGTGTCAAAAGAGGCTGATAATCGTATTTCATTTTCTTTAAAGAAACCGTATTTCGATTTCCTTGAAAACCTTACGGTTGGCATTCTCCCGAAGCATTCGTGGGAGGGCGTTTCACCTGAAAAGTTTGCATTGAACGATCTGAACTTGCGTCCAGTTGGGTCAGGACCATTTCGCGTCGAAGGATTTAAAAAAGATTCGAATGGCGACATTCTCTCATACGAGTTGAGGGCATTTCCGGACTATTTTGAAGGTGCTCCATTTCTCCAGAAAGTGACACTGTTCTTTTATCATGGCGAGGAAGAATTAGTTTCGGCGTATAATAGAAGGGAGATTCTTGGGATGAGTAATATAAGTCCGGAGAAGTGGTCCCAATTCGAGGGAAAACAAAGGGTGGTCTTACATCAAGCTATGCAGCCGAGAGTATTCGCAGTATTTCTTAATGAAAAGAAGAGTATTCCGATTGCAAGCGAACAGGTGAGGCGAGCCCTCGCGTTTGCGACGGATCGAGAGGCTTTAGTAAGAGACATCTTCCTTGGTTTCGGAAGTCCGGCGTATTCGCTGTTTTCTCCTGGAATGGACGCATATTCGTCTGCCGGCGAGGAGTATCGGTTCGACCTGGACAAATCGAAGAAATTGCTGGATGATGCTGGATGGACTCCTGGTTCCGATGGAGTTCGGGAGAAAAGCGGCACTCGTCTGGAGTTCGACCTTGAAACTCCGAATTGGCCGGAAATCGTGAAAAGTGCGAATTTTGTCGCTGAGCAATGGGGCCGAGTCGGTGCGCGCGTGTCAGTGAAGGTTCTTGATACAATATCGGATGCGCAGCGAACAATCCGATCTCGCGAGTACCAGTCGCTTCTCTATGGGCTCGCTACGACTTCTGATCCGGATCCGTACTCATTTTGGCATTCCGAACAGTCAGGAGAGTCTGGATACAACTTTTCGCTCTTCAGCGATAAACGGGCGGATGAATTGCTGACGGATGCGAGAGAAACGATTGATGCTGGTGCCCGAAGTGGAATGTACCGGGAATTCCAAGGAATTCTTGCAGCTAAGATGCCTTCGGTTTTCCTCTACTCGCCCAAGTATCTTTATGTGGTCGACGACTCCGTCCGGGGTTTCTCGGTGGAAACCATGAATACTCCAGCCTCTCGATTTCGGGGAATTTCCCGATTGAGAAATTCGACAAGTTTTCGGAGCACGCTTTCCGCGGGCGGCGCTGGATGTGGGTAGACCCGCAGCGCGACATGAACGCGGCCAAGATGGCGGTTGACAACGGATGGAAGACCAACACGGGAGAGGAGAATTCCAACCACCAGTCCGAGAAA
>CAZETL010000053.1:0-4291 GCA_964515255.1 uncultured Bdellovibrionales bacterium
AGATCCCGATAGTCTTCGATATTGGTTGAGAAAGATCTGGCCGCGCCGTCTGTCCCGATAGCGTACCCGGCATCCTCCACGACACGAGCAATTTCCCGCTCATCCGGTTCCGCTCCGGAATAAGAAATGTTTGCTTCGCCCCTGCGAAACGAGACGTCGACGCGAGAAACGCGAGGCACTGAACCAAGCGCGTCCGAAAGAAGGATCTCGCATGAACGGCAATGCATCCCGCGAATCGGAATGGTTTTCCGCTGGATCGGTGACGTGTGCTGAGAATTCATAAGACGTAGGAAAATGAACTAAAAAAACGGCAGGAGAAAAACTCCCAAAGAAACAAATCCTACGCCACGAAAATCTTCCCGCGGATCGTACCGGAAAAGAAAGCCTCCAGAAGCGAATGCGGAACAATTGAGACGGTTGCGCGCGGCGGCGGATGAAGTATGGCTCTTCTCTGCAATCTCTGCACGAAAAAACCGAACGGAAGAAACCGCCCCCTCGAAATACCCCTGGCAGCAACTAGAAACAAAAAGACAAAAAACACCCCAAGAGAAACAGAGAAAAACGATCTCCACATTGCAATGTGGTCAAGCGGATTCATACGGCGAGAGAAAGATCCCGTATCGCCAGAATGACCCATAGAAAATTCTCCCTGGTGATCGCACGTCGAGTCCGTCGCAACAAAAACTGAACCCGCCGTCATCGAACAGAGGCAAGGCATTGTCACTGAAAGAATCAGAAAAGAAAGAGTAATAGCAATCGATCGAAGCATACAGAGAACGCAAAAGGAAACCCATCCTCAAGCTACTGTAGCAGATTCCAATTATCCAGAAAATATCCCATCTCATGATCCATATTCCCGAGGTACACTTTTCCATCTCTGAATTTGATATTCACCCGATAGCGCCTGCCGTGCCCGACTTCCAGAATTGCTTTCTCATGGACCTTTTTCTGAACTTCGTGAAATGGCAGGATCAAAAAATTGTTTTTGACCTCGCTACGCAAGACGAAAATATAGTAAATATTGCTATTGCTGTGTCGTTCGAAAGAAACTTTGCGAATATCAAAAACATACATATCGAAACGGTTGAGATTTGAGGTTTTGACCTGTATGCCGAATAGCTGATTTTCTTTGATCGCCACGATATCCACCCCAACATCCACGCTCATGATACTCGCGTTAAATCCGCGAAAAAGGAGTTGCGAACAAACCAGATATTCCCCGGCTTTTCCAGTAAACCCCCCAGCGATAACAATTCCTTCTTCGATTTCTCTTTCAGCCTCAATGACTTTCGGCGTCTCTCCAGTTTCTTTCTTATCCGGATTGAGCGCGAAAACGCCGGGCGCAGTTCGCATGAAATCAGATCCTTCGCCCTTGTTTTTGATATCCACGACGATTTGCGCGTTCATTGACGCATCCGGAGTCGCTCCCGCCGTTTCCAACATACCTGACTCCAAGGCGAGCCGAGTGATTTCAGCGTAATGCAGAGGTGTTCCCGCTTTTTTCAATACTTCAATTGCTGATCGCTTGAAGGTATTCATCATCACTAGGGATTCATTTCGGTACCGGAAAGCTCCGCAAACTTCGCTTCCATTGTTGGATTTCCTCGCGTAAGTCTTTTGATTGTCAGGTCTTCGGCTTTGTTGTTAGCAAGGCGGAGATTGTTCTCGGAAGACAAGAGAGCATCCTTGGTTTTCTGCAAGTGGTCGATCGTTTTGTCTATTTCTTCGATAGCGGTCTTGAATTTTCGACTGGCAAGATCGTAATTTTTGGCAAAGCTTTCTTTGAATTTACTTATACTCTCCTCGAAATTTGCAACGTCGATGTTTTGGTTCCTTACGAGCGCGAGCTCCGCTTTATACTGGAGAGAGTTCATGGCCGCGTTGCGCAGCAGTGTAATGATGGGAATGAAGAATTGCGGGCGGACAACATACATCTTCGGATGCCGGTGGGCAACGTCGACGATTCCCGTGTTGTACAGCTCATTTTCAACTTCCAAAAGCGAAACAAGCACTGCGTATTCGCATTTTTTCTCAATACGATCTTTGTCCAGTTCTCGAAGAAAGTCCTCATTTCGTTTCTTCGTTGCGGTTTCATCGCCTTCATTCTTCATTTCAAACATAATTGAAATGATTTCATTGCCAGATTCGTCTGTTTCCCGATAGATGTAATCTCCCTTGCTCCCGGTCTTCGAGTCGTTGTCCTTTTCAAAGTAGGCTCGCCGGAAAGCGGTCGCGCGAAGCTTATTGAATTCCGTTTCGCAATGCTGCTCGAGCGTCTCCCCGATCATCTTGGTCGAAAGCTTGAGCTTCATATCCTTGCGGAGAGCGATCTCGTCGTCTTTCATCTTAATAATATCGTCCTTGGTTTTGAGTTCGGATGAAAATTTCTCAAACAGCGATTTCTCCAACAGCTGTCTTTCTGTTTCTTTGTTTCTCAAATCACTGGCCAATTCATCGCGTTCCTTCTCGATCTCCCGTACAGCCTCGGCGACGCGCAGCATTTTCTCCACTTCCGCTTTCTCGACCTTGGATTTCATTTCGGCAAGCTCGGCTTCTTTCTTTGCCAATTGTTCGGCGAAGCTGCGATCTTTCTCAGCCCGTAACTCCGCCAGCTCCTTATCTTTCTTTGCTACTTCACCCTGCAGGATGTTTCGAAGATTGGATTCGGCAAGCTTCACTGCGGACTCTTTCTCGCCTTCCGCAATGCGCAATCGCGCGCGTAGCTCTTCTTCGAATTTATGGTCGCGAACCTGCTTGAGAATATCGGCGAAGCCAGCCTCGTCAACTTTGAAAGCTTTCTTGCAATTTGGACAAATGATGTCATTCATAATCTTAGAATTTCAACGCTTCGCCGATTCTGTCTTTGAGACTCATTCCGGAATCTTATCAATGATACTCTCTGCCTCCTCAACCTCTTGCAAACACCCTCAATCCAAAACGATGATAGGCAACGCCGTCGCTCATTAGACACCGAGTAGTCCAAAGGTGCCTACCGTTTTTTTGCTCAATTCACAGAGACCTCGGGTCTCTCAGACAATTGAGCTTCTAGCGGAAGGGGTGGGATTCGAACCCACGGACCCCTTGCGGAGTCAACTCCTTAGCACGGAGCCGCTTTCGGCCACTCAGCCACCCTTCCGAAATGCATTCGCTTGCAGGAGGCAGTGTACCACCAATAGCCTGACAAAAGCAAGATTTCCCCTTGCATAAAAGCGATAAATATGCTACACTCCCCCACAGCAGTAAGTTTCTTCGACAGGTTTCTGGCGGAATCCCGTTTCAAGCGGGACGTTCTAAGGGCGAGGTTTTCGAGCTTTTAGGGAAAGCGGGAGCGGATGGAGGAGAAGGTCGGCTTACTCGTTAACTGTTCACGTCAGAGACACTTCATTGCTATGGCACAGAAACTCTACGTCGGAAACCTTTCGTACAACACGACAGACGACGGACTCCGCGATGCGTTTTCGCAAGCGGGTTCCGTGGCAAGCGCGTCGGTCATCATGGACCGCGCCACAGGTCGCTCGAAGGGATTCGGTTTCGTCGAAATGACGACCGATGCCGATGCCGAGAAGGCAATCGCTATGTGGAATGGGAAGGAACTCGATGGTCGTCCCCTCGTTGTAAACGAGGCTCGCCCATTCGAACCGCGCCCACGCCAAGGCGGTAATGGAAACGGCGGTTACGGAAACAGCGGAAGCCGCTGGTAATCGTTCGTCCCACGAAAAACCTCCCCGAAAGGGAGGTTTTTTTGTTGGAAAAAAATATCTGGGACAAAGGCTCTAGCGATGGACAACAACCGACGTTCCAATATCCGCCCACTCATACACCCGCTTCGCCGATCCGACACCAAGTCGCACGCATCCGTGGGAAACTGGCGTCCCGAGGTGTGCCGCACCCTCCTTGTATCCACCGGGCCATTCCGGCAACTCATGTATGCCGAATTTCCCATCCGGCACAAGCGCCATCCAGTACGGCATATAGAGCCCATACGCTTTCGACCAAGCACGGGTCGTCTTGTTCCGGATGGCGAATTCCCCCTGCGGGGTATCCATACCGCGCTTCCCTGAAGATACGAGGAATGAATCAATCGCCTGGCCGTTTTCGAAAATGACCATGACCTGGCTCGCCACATTGATATCGATGTACTTCCCCTCCGAGAGAACGGGCTTTGTATATCGCTTCGCTTCCGCAAGACGCGTAGCGAAATCCCTCGCCCACTCGGTCGGAGCCGGCGGAAGCGTCTCGAAAGATCCGTCATAAATAGTCTCCAGCGAGTCATCCCCCGCCTCGCGATGTC
>CAZETL010000054.1:0-4143 GCA_964515255.1 uncultured Bdellovibrionales bacterium
GAGCAGCTCTTTCCGGCATGATCGGCATCGTTCAATCAGTCCTGCCGTTCATTATCGGGCTTGATCCATCAATTGCCATCTGGAAACAATACTTCCTTCCGCTCTTTCTTGGAGAAGCTTCTTCGAAGACCATCGCAGAATATTCGAGCATGGTTGCGAATGTCGGCGGAAACAACGCGTTCCGATCGAGCGCCTTCTTCCCCGATCCACACATGGCGTCTTTCTTCTGGGGCATGACTCTCCCTCTTTCAATAGCTCTTGCCATCCCAATAAAAGGCCTCGGCTCCCTGAAATGGATCCTTGCATCGGCAATTATTCTACTTGCCGACCTTCTCACTTTCTCGAGAGGTGGTTTTTTTGCTCTCATTGGAGCCGGACTTGTTATCCTCCAAGAAAGTTTCTCGCATGTTTCCCGGAGGGGAATCCTCATCTTTATTGCTTTTACTTGCCTAACTGCACTCATTGTCCTTATTCCAAACCCATTATCCGCAAGGTTTGCATCAAGCTTTAATGTTCAGGACCACTCGAATTCCGGCCGCCTTGCAATATGGCGAGAAGCGGCACTCATCATTAAGGATCACCCGTTCAGCGGAGTTGGGATTGGAAACTATTCCAGCACTGTCAAACCTTCGGCCGACTACCGGGAGCCGCGCTATGCTCACAACATTTTTCTTGATATTTCAGCGGAGACCGGGATTGTCAATGGCTTTCTTTTTCTTATTTTCATTGCCATCTCCTGTTTTTATGCACTCAGACACCGTTCCGCAGCGCGAGCGGCTGGGTTCTCAATCATTATTTTCCTTATTCACTCCATCTTTGAGACGCCGATTTATTCCGTTCATATCCTCCCACTCTTCCTTGCGATTATTGCGCTTTCACTCTCCGATCAAAACAAAGGCTGCCGTTCTGGAGCAACTCTATGCCGATAACACTTCTTTTGGTCGCATTCGTGTTTGTATTCCTTCATTTTGACGGAGTCAGATTCACGGCCTTCGGCATTCCGGTATATGCCGTAGAACTTGGAACCATTTCTATTCTTGCCGCAGCATTGATTTATTTCCGAAATAAAAGAGATCGCAGAAAACTCCCTCTTTCGGTCACAATAAGCATAGGAACACTTCTCTTTGGAGTTGCAACTTCGTTAATTTCCGCCAGGCTTCCTTCCGCGCCCTGTCCGCTTTCAGCGGAGAAAATCTCCCATGCCATCGGGATCATGAAATCATGGTTCGCGTTTCCAATACTCTTTGGCTATGCCCTCTTTCTCCTTCCAAAGAAGTTCGCCACACAGAAATGCCTCCTCGAGCTTTTCCTTGTCTCATCAATTCCTTTTGCAATTGCATCCACCTTGTATTGGATATTTGGGACTGGCGCCACCTACGATCATAGGCTCCAGGGCATATACAACTCTCCCAATACTTTCGCTCTCCACATCATTCCAGCATGCATTGTCTCTTGGACGTTGCTCCGCTTCCATTTGAAAAAGATGCTTGTCGCGAATAGAGACATCAATGCTTCTTCACAAAACTCAAATACGCTTCTCGTATCCCTCACTTTCTGCTTCTCCTTATTCTTCTCGCTCCTTCTTTTTTCCAAATCAACATCCGCTCTAGCATCTCTCGTTGTAAGCATGATCTTTCTTGAACTTGCCCTCCGTCCGGAGAATCTATTCCAATCAAAGATCTTCCTCAAGACAGCCCTCTTCTTCCTGCTTACCGTACTTGTGATATGCAGTTTTTTAATCGCAAGGAGCTCGCTTCTCGACTATTTCAACCCGAGCTCCCGATCATCATTCGCCTCTCGGCTCATGATCTGGAGATCAGCATCAGCCATGATTGCTGATTCGCCACTTTTCGGCATCGGACCAGGAAATTTCGGCAGCTGTTACCTTTCCTATCAACAATATT
Source organism: uncultured Bdellovibrionales bacterium (assembly GCA_964515255.1). Classification (GTDB taxonomy): domain Bacteria; phylum Patescibacteriota; class Minisyncoccia; order Moranbacterales; family UBA1568. The sequence continues at coordinate 1,905 of CAZETL010000054.1, forward strand.
TCCCTCCCTATTTAGAGTGGTCCGCTCCTCAACCCCACAATGTTTTCCTTGCTTTTTGGCTCGAAAGCGGTTTGATTGGCCTGCTTTCACTTGCCGCATTGCTTCTCGTATGGTTCCGAAAACTCCTGCTGCTCTCGAAGAAAGATGCCCGTCCGGCATCTCTTGCTCTCATTGCAATCATGATCGCCACAATTATCCACGGGTTTTTCGACACCCCCTATTGGCAAACCGGACTCGCATATATCTTCTGGATCGTTTACTTCCTCGGACTCCGGTCTTGTGTACCAACTGAAGGTCAGAGTCCGATTCGATAGACTTTTCCATCACGCCGATTCCGGAAAAACAAAGCTGTCTCATTCGCATCAAGCGAAAACGACTCCGCATCGTATCCCTGCTCAATATTCCCAGTATCGACGATTCTCGATGCCTCCCCCGTCTCAGTATCCATTTTCCAGAAAGTATCGGTTGTCAGAATCGGTGATCGGTAATAATCGTTTGGAAGTATCGCTCCAGACGAGACGCCCCCTGGAATAGCATAGTAAATAATCCGGCTATTCTGAGACCACACGGCTTTTCCCGCGAGCGTTGGTATGGAGAGGTTTCGATATGACCCGCCATCTCGACTTATCGTTCCAAGAGAAATCCCTGTTCCGCCCCTCTGGACAAGCCGACTCAGGAGAAACTTTGACCCGTCTGGCGAGACGAGATAGTCCACCCCGAAGAAGAGCGAAAACACCTCCTTTGGATCCCCTCCCGTAACCGGGATAATCCGGAGCGACGTTCTCTCAAACGCATTTCCCTGATTCCAGAAGGCAATTGACGAACTTCCAGGTATCGACTGCATTTCCAAGAACTGAAAAGCGGCATCGCCAATCACCTTCCACTCAGATCCATCAGGACTTGAAATATTGAGGGTTCTCTTCTTTGTTGATTCGTCAAAGTATTTGTACACAATCCGATCCCCGAGAGACGTCCAGGCTGGACTTTCAATTCCCGGCTTCAGCATGACAACTTGTTTTTCTTTGCGCATAAGCAGCGCCCACTCGGTATCGCTTCGTTTCACGAGGGCTTGGCTCATATCCGGAGACCACACAATTCCCTTTGGAGCGAAAGGAATGTAGATGACCGTCCAAACAGCGCCCGTTCCTATAGAAGCTTCTTTGAGAGACCCTTCTTCGAGATCAAGAAAGAGAAGAGTGTCCGTCTTCGCGTCAGTAACAGGATTTCTCGTCTCGCTATCAATAAAAACGGTTATCGGCCCCAATTTCTTTTCTTTTGCAGGGTCGCTTGCGAATGGTTCCGCGTTATTCGGAACTACCGTCACGTTTGGAACCTTTCCGCTCAAGGGGTTATTCGCAAAAAAAATATTGTAAATAGCAAAAAAGAAGAGGACGACCCCGAAAAGAACTGTCGTAATAATAAAAAACTTCTTCATATCTCAACAATTTTCAACTATGTCCGTCACAGCTACACCCCGGAACACTGATATGCACGTGATCTCCTTCATCAATTGCATGCGGCACCCCACAAGAAAGAGCTGCTGACCTAACCTCCCCTTTTGAAGCAGCCCCTGCATTCCTCGTATACGACCCGGATATATCAGCGGCGCATGATTTTGCAGCTTTCGCTCTACCGCCGTAATGGCAGGAATTCTGAGCATGCTCACAAGGCGGTTGAGCATAAGAATCCTTGCATTTGTTAAAAAGACTTTTTCCTCCAGAATCTTCCGATATGCTAGAAATCTGTATCTTCTTTCCTCCAAGCTTATCTACTATGCACTTCAATGCATCGGAAATAGATTGGGAAGCATCTTCGCAATGAGCTCCGGGCTGAGTTTCAGCTCCGCCACAACCCGATCCAGATCCGACTGGCGGAGTCTTTCCTCCGCCCTCACCCCCACCTCCTCCGCTGCCGCCCGTCCCGGATCCGGATATCGATAAGCCGCTCAGTTTCAAATTCGTGAGGTCGCTATTGATCGTATCGAGCAAGAGCCACGAAAGAAGGGCGAGAATAAGGCCGACAAGTGCAGCATAAATAGTTTTTTTCGCATTCCCGATAAGGTGCGTATTTCCCGCACTTGAGAGGTAGAGAAATCCCCCGACCGTCAGCATGAAGAGCGCCGAGAGCGCGACAATCCAGAGCGCGAAAAGGTAAAGATTTTTCAGATATGTCGGAAAGTCGCCGCCTTGCCCTTCGAATCCGGGGATGTTTTCGAGCGGCACATAGTTCAGTCCCGCCG
>CAZETL010000055.1:0-4126 GCA_964515255.1 uncultured Bdellovibrionales bacterium
TGCGAAGATATTTCGACAAAATATACTGTGGGGAGTAAAGCGGGGCATTCTTGATCCACGCATGCTTTCTTTCGACTTTGATCGACTGACAAGTCTTTTCCGGCTGGAGAATGATGACCTCTTTGAATACATGGGATTGGAAATTCTTTCGTCCCGGTATCTCCTTGAGAATCACGAAACAAAACTTCCGATGGAGACGCCGCAGATGTTTTGGATGCGAATTGCCATGGGGACGGCCATTGTTGAATCCGAGGAAAATCGAAATGCAAAAGCCGAGGATTTCTATTGGGTTCTATCGGCATTTCTTTACACGCCGGGCGGGCGGACGCTTTTTCAGGCTGGTATGGCAAAGGCACAGCTCTCGAATTGTTTTCTCAGTGTGGTGCCGGATTCTCTGGATCTTATCTTTAAAAATTATTCGGATACCGCACAGCTTCTTAAATGGAGCGGCGGCACGGGTGTGTCGTGGACGCCGGTGCGGGCGACGGGAGCGTTCATTCAAGGAACTGGCGTCGGAAGCCAGGGCGTTGTTCCATTCTTGAAAATCGCCAACGATGTGAATGTTTCCATTAATCGGAGTGGGAAGCGTCGTGGAGCGGGATGTGTCTATCTCGAGACGTGGCACTATGATATCGAGGCATTTCTTGAGCTTCGCAAAAATACTGGTGATGAACGACGTCGAACGCACGATATCGACACGGCAAATTGGATCCCGGATCTCTTTATGAAGCGCGTTCGCGATAACGCGGAATGGACGCTTTTTTCTCCGGACGAAGTCCCGGATCTGCACGAGACATATGGTCGCGACTTTGAGAAGCGATACGAGGCGTATGAGAAACTTGCTGCAGAGGGGAAAATGCAGCTTTGGAAGAAGGTTTCGGCAAAAGATCTCTGGAAGAAGATGCTGATCATGCTCTTTGAGACCGGACACCCGTGGATTACCTGGAAAGATCCCTCAAATCTCCGATCGCCGCAGGATCATGCGGGCGTTGTGCACTCGTCAAACCTTTGCACGGAAATCACGCTTAATACATCGCCGGACGAGACTGCCGTGTGCAACCTCGGTTCCCTTAACTTTGCAAAATTCGTCGTGAACGGCGTTTTTGACCGAGAGCTTGTGAATAAAGTGACTCGCATTGCGATTCGCATGCTCGACAATGTGATTGACATAAATTACTACCCAATTCCGGAAGCTCGACGATCGAATCTTCGACACCGGCCGCTTGGGCTTGGCGTTCGCGGGTACCATGATGCATTGTATCTTCTCGGCATTAACTTTGATTCGAATGCGGCTGTGGAGTTCGCTGATACGTCCATGGAGGCAGTTTCGTACGCGGCTATCCTTGCGTCTTCAGAACTTGCGAAAGAGCGCGGCGCCTATGCGAGTTACCGAGGATCAAAATGGCAAAGAGGCATTTTTCCACAAGATACGATCGATATTCTCGAAGCCGACCGCGGAGAGTCGATCCCTGTTGTACGCGGCGGGAAATTGGATTGGACTTTAGTTCGGCAGCATGTGAAGGAGCATGGTATGCGGAATTCCAATGTGATGGCGATTGCGCCGACTGCGTCGACGGCGAACTTGGTCGGATGCATTCCATGTGTCGAACCGATATACAAGAATATCTATGTGAAGTCTAATAAGGAAGGGGATTTTGTCGTGGTGAATCGCTATCTTGTGCAGGATCTCAAATCGCTCGGGTTGTGGAGTCGCGATATGCTGAATCAACTCAAATTTCATGACGGGAATATTCAGAAGATCCAAGGGATTCCTTCAAACTTGAAAGAAAAATACAAGGAAGTTTTTGAAATTCATCCGTCATGGCTTATCGAGGCTGCGGCTCGGCGCGGCAAGTGGATTGACCAGTCGCAATCGCTCAATATCTTTTTCAGGAGCGCATCCGGCAAGGATCTCTCGGATATCTACTTCCGGGCGTGGGAGCTTGGATTGAAGACAACGTACTATCTCCGCACACTCAGTGCTTCCCAGGTGGAGAAATCTACTGTTTCGACGGCCGAGTTTGGCTCGACGCATATGAGACAAAAGGAAAATGTCCCTGCAATGATCAAAGATATGCCTAGTTCGTCCACGGCGTCGATACAAGGGATCCCTGAAGATTCAAAAGCAGGGTTCTCTGATTCCGGAATCAATCAAAAAGAAAAAGGTTTGGAAGCGGAACCGAAACTCTGTCGTCTCGATGATCCGGATTGCGAGTCATGCCAAGGATAGGAACGAAAAGTAAGAAATCATAGTCCTGATTGTTCAAACATTTGTCGTTGGGGGATCTCACTCTTATGCCTATACAAAAAGGAGCGAAGCCGGTCGATATCAACAAGCGCCGAGTCATAAATGGTGCGGATGCCGATGTTATGCAGCTCTATCCTATGCGACACACGTTTGCATGGGAAGCGTATAATGTTGGAAATGCCAACCATTGGCTCCCTACGGAGATCAGCATGCAAAAGGATATTGAACAATGGAAGGCGCGAGACGTTTTATCTGATGACGAGCGAAAGGCACTGAAGACGGTTCTCGGATTCTTTACGACGGCGGATTCAATTGCGGCAAATAATGTTGTTTTGGCTTTCTATCGCCATATTACTTCGCCAGAATGCCGGATGTATCTCTTGCGACAGGGATATGAAGAGGCGATTCATACGCATTCTTATCAATATATCGTCGAGTCACTTGGGCTTGATGAAGGGGAAATCTTCAACATGTATCGCGAGGTGGAGGCTATCTATAACAAGGATGAATTCATACTTTCCTTTAATGAAGGAATTTTTGATCAGAATTTCCGCACGGGCACTCTCGCTGCCGATCAGAAATTTCTCGAGAACATGGCCGTATTCTCGCTTATTCTCGAGGGGATCTTCTTTTATAGTTCATTTGCGGTGATGTTTGGTTTTCAACGACAGAACAAAATGCCTGGAAGCGCGGAACAGATTCAATACATCATGCGTGATGAGTCGCAGCATTTGAATTTCGGCATAAATATGATCAATGCGATCAAAGAAGAACAGCCAGAGCTCTGGACACCGGAGTTCAAACAACATCTCGTTGATCTTATTAGGAAGGCAGTTGTGCTTGAATATACGTTTGCGCAGGAGGTTTTCCCAAGGGGTATCTTTGGCATGAATGCTAATGGTTTCAAGCAATATATTGAACATATCGCCGACCGCCGTTTGGAGCGCGTGGGACTCCCCGTGCAATACGGCGTCGAAAATCCATTCCCCTGGATGAGTGAAGCGGTAGATCTCTCAAAGGAGAAGAATTTCTTTGAAACCCGGGTAACGGAGTACCAAATTGGCGGAGCGCTTGAGTGGTAGTTTCTGAGATGAAAGAGGAGCTTTCTCGGTGAAACACCAGTGTTTTACGATTTCATGCGCCCTGTCGTAGTATCGCGGGTTTGATTGAGTTGCTGAGCGTGGATTTCTTTTGGATTCAGTGAGAATAGCGTGTTTTCGGCGGATCAAGTAACGGCTAGCAGAGTCTGCTTTGGCTTTTCTGTTCCCAATTCAAGCATTCTTCAGGGCGTATAGAAATGAAGGTATTTATTCTGGCCAGAAGATTGGAGCTGCTTCTCATTATGTTATTTTGCTTATAGCGGAATCGTAGACAAAAAAAGACGCCCTCTTGTGGTGGGCGCCTTTTATTTCCTTAGAAAAATGTTTCAGGGCTATTGAATGCCACTTTGACTGGAGGAGTTATTCAGGTCTAGGACGGATCGAACCGAACTTTTGCTTGTGCCAATAACGAGCGTATTTCCGAGAAAACCGTAGTCAATTGAGAAGCTCTCCTCGCCCGGAATATTGAAGTAGCGAATGGGGGTGTTCTGATGGGAGCTGTCTTTGAATTCTGCAGTTTGCGGGACAGTAACATTTTGATTCAGAAAGATATTCTTGGCACTGATGGGGAGACTTCTTTCTGCGAGCAAAATTTCTGATCGAACTTTCTCGGCGTCTTTTGCCTCTATTGAGAGAACAACTCTCGGATTTCCTTGATCAAGCACGAGGTAGAGGCGGAAGTTGTTTCCGAGACTATTGAGGAGATCATTTGAGAGTCCAAGGTTGAAGATGGAGGCAAAGACAAAGAATGCGATTGGTGTATTGGTTTTGTCCACGA
>CAZETL010000056.1:0-3977 GCA_964515255.1 uncultured Bdellovibrionales bacterium
GAACTTCAAAAAGGGGGAAGTGGTAATCCAATACCATCTTAAGCCTTTGACTCAAGAAGAATGGTTGGCTCTATCAGAAAACGAAAGGGGTTCACTCATACTCATCGGGAGCAGATATATCTCTATTCCGAGCCAGAGCGCTACGTAAATCACTCGACGACCCCGAATACTTTCCAAAATTTAGAAAGGAAACAAGATATCGCGTCAAGGGATATCAAAATGGGCGAGGAAATAACAACTGATGCCACAAAAGACGACACCCCGCCTATGAACTCCATATAAATTACTAAGACACATTAGAAGATGCACATTCGGATGCTCTTTGATTGAACCGGCGTATAAAACAAAGAGGGGCATGAACTCATTCTCATCAAAACTGGGGCAGGAGCACTTCTTTCGGAAGACATGTGAGATCGCAAAAAACTCGACGTGTTCCCGTTCAAAGTGCGGAGCGGTTATCGCAAAAGAGGACGAGATTATCGGCGAGGGATTTAATTCGCCTGCTGGGAACCTTGAGACACAGCGTCGTTGTACATTTGAGAAAAGCAAGCTTCATCGGAAAGTGACGGATAAGACTTGTTGCATGCACGCTGAAACCAGGGCAATACTTGATGCTCTCCGACGGAATCCTACAAAACTGCTAGGGTCGCGGATATACTTCGTTCGCCTCGATAGCAAGAGTGGTGAACTCATCCCTTCGGGTGCGCCATACTGCACGATTTGCAGTAAACTTACCCTTGATGTCGGAATCTCCGAGTTTACTTTGTGGCATACCGACGGTATGAAAGTTTACGATGTGCAAGAATATAATCTTCTCTCCTACCGATTCACTGATTCTTGATTTTTGCGGCGTTCTTCACTAGACTAGCACTGTTGATCGCCACCTTAGCTCAGTTGGTAGAGCGGCGCACTCGTAACGCGCAGGTCTGCGGTTCGATCCCGCAAGGTGGCTCCGCAATACCCTTCGAGGGTGTTTTTGTTTCTCCTTCCTCCATCATGTGGTATCATTAGCCTATGAGTGACTTGAGAGAAACGATTGAGACAGTTTCCCGAAAACTCCCGCTCCTGCGGGACTCTCTTTGACATAGCCGAGAAGAAAAAACGGGTTTCCGAACTGAGGCGAGCATCTGAGAATCCTGCGCTTTGGGACAATCCCCAATCGGCAGCAACTCTTCTGAAGGAACTCGAGGGGCTTCAAGGCGAAATCGATCAGCTTGAGACAATCGACCGGGAGTGCTCTGATCTCAGGGAACTGCTCTCGCTCGATCTGTCCGAAAGCGAAAAGTCCGAAACTGCAAAGCAAGTCGAGGATCTCGTTTCGCGAGTGGATGATCTTGAGTTTGCGACATTGCTTGGCGGCCCGCATGATCGAAAAGATGCGATCCTTTCGATCAAAAGTGGGGCTGGCGGCGTCGACGCTCAGGACTGGGCGGAAATGTTACTCCGTCTCTATCTCCGATTCTCCGAACGGCGCGGATACTCCGCGAAGATCCTTGAGGAGTCCCGGGGCGGAGAAGCGGGCATCAAAAGTGCGACTCTCGAAATATCGGGTCCCTATGCCTATGGTTACTTGCGAAGTGAAGCCGGGACGCACCGCCTTGTTCGGCTTTCGCCATTCAACGCGAATCATTTGCGGCAAACGTCTTTTGCTTCGATAGAAACACTCCCCGTTCTCTCAGAAAAAGAGGGGACCGAGATTCGGTCGGACGACCTCGAAGTGGATACATACAGATCTTCGGGAGCCGGCGGACAAAATGTCAATAAAACCGAAACCGCCGTCCGCATACGCCATGTTCCGACAGGTATCGTCGTCTCCTGCCAAACCGAACGCTCTCAGCTTCAAAACAAAGAAACGGCGCTCACTATGCTTCGGGCAAAACTCGAACAGCGGCGGATCGAAGAAGAAGACGCCGAACGCCTTGCTCTCCGCGGCGAAAGGAAAAGTGCTGAGTTCGGAAATCAGATTCGATCGTATGTGATCCACCCGTATAACCTCGTCAAAGATCATCGAACAAATTTCGAGACAAGCGATACTGCGGAAGTACTCGACGGAAATATCGATGGTTTCATAGAAGCATTTCTCAGAAAACAAACCTAAATACTCATATGATTCGTTTTGAAAATGTTTCCAAAGTATATCCGGGGGACATTTCCGTTCTCAAGAATATCAATCTCTCCATCGGACCGGGAGAGTTCGTGTCTATCGTCGGTCCCTCCGGAGCAGGAAAGTCGACGCTCCTCAAGCTTATCTACGCCGAAGAAATGCCGACATCCGGAGAGATATTCTTCCGCGATCGATCGATAGGTGACATCAAGCGAAGACTTCTGCCGTATTTCCGGAGGAACTTCGGCACGGTTTTTCAAGACTTCAAGCTTCTCTCACAGCGCACAGTATTCGAAAATATCGCATACGCACTCGAAATATCCGGAAAGACTACAACAGAGATCCAGGAAGAAGTTCCTCAAATCCTAGAGATTGTCCGACTCCACGAGAAGGGCAACATGTATCCAAAGCAACTCTCCGGTGGCGAGCAGCAACGGGTTTCGCTTGCGCGGGCACTCGTACACCGACCATCCGTTCTTATTGCCGATGAACCAACAGGAAATCTCGACCCCGTATCCGCCGAAGACATCATCCGACTCCTCCTCGAGATCAACAGCATGGGAGCAACCGTTCTTCTTGCGACTCACAATAAGCCTATTGTCGACGGTCTCCGAAAGCGGGTAGTCACCCTCTCTGACGGATCAATTATCCGAGACGAACAAGAGGGGAAATATATTCTTTAGACACTTTCGATCCATCTCTCTGATATCTTTCCTATGCCAAAAGGAGTCAAATTTTTCCGAGCATTGCGCGAAGGAGTGAGAAGTTTTGTTCGAAGCGGCTGGCTTGCCGTTTCGGCCGTTCTCACGACGGCACTCGCGCTTTTTGTCATCGGACTTGCTGGCATTCAAGCAATAACCGCGCAGTCCATTTTGCGCAACCTCGAAGACAAAATGAACATCACGGTTTCATTCAACGGCAATGCGGGCGAAGAGCGGATTCTTGCCATTAAAAAAGAACTTGAAAAATACCGAGAGGTAAAAAGCGTCGAATACACTTCCGAAGAACAAGCTCTGGAAAAACTGCGCAATCGGAGTAGGGCAGTGGGGAACAGCACCGTTATTGAGCAGGCGCTTGAAGAGATAGACGGCAACCCGCTTCCCGCTTCTCTCACTATTCGGGCAGCAAGTCCGGATGATTACGCCGTGATCAATCGTTCGCTTGAAACGGCGTCATTCAAGGACGACATATTCCGCATCAATTATCGCGAGAACCAGGATGTCATCAATCGGCTGAATTCCGTGAAAAAGGAAGTGGTCCGGCAGGGGAGCATTCTTGGTATTATCCTCCTTGCGGTCGCTTTTCTCGTGACATTCAATACAATTCGCCTCACGATGTTCACTCGCCGAGAAGATTTCGAAGTAATGCGACTTGTCGGCGCTTCCAATCTCTCGCTTCGAACGCCGTCCGTAGTCGAAGGAATTCTTTATGGAGTTTCGGCGTCGGTACTCTCCATGGTGTTCCTCTACCTCTTCCTTGCATTTCAGAGAAATAACCCGTTCTTGAACGGCGACTCGAGCGGATCCGGACTCATGGGCTCATTCGTATCAAATATCGCGCTTATTTCGGCAATACTCTTCTCGCTCGGAGTTTTCATTGGTGCTCTGAGCGGCTTCCTCGCCGTCCGTCGTTTTCTCAAGATCTAAGAGATTCGAGCTTGATTTCCAAACAAATTTTGGCTATTCTCCTCTAAAGAGAGGGGAGGCTGGTTTCGAAGTTCTTTCTTTCTCTGGAAACTCTGGAAAAAATCTTTGGGGAGTAGCCAAGCGGTAAGGCAGTGGGTTCTGGTCCCACGATGCGGGGGTTCGAATCCCTCCTCCCCAGCCAATCTTGAGTTTCGTGGTAAGCAAGTACCCCTTGGAAGGGTGTTTTT
>CAZETL010000057.1:0-3709 GCA_964515255.1 uncultured Bdellovibrionales bacterium
TCCACCTATCATCAAACGAAAGGACTCGAACGCAAGGTCGTCATCCTCTTCAACAGCATCTTTTGGTTCGTTCCGAATAGTCATCGGGCGCGAAGCTACTCGCTCTTCCATCACAACGCGCGATTCAAGCTTCCGAGTGGGGAAGGTTATCTCGTCGCGCAGCTTAGCCGGCTCTTCATCTTCGACAGCTGGAGAAATCCTTCTCGACACTGGAGCTGACTCGAAAGACGACTCATCTTCCTGCACGAACTCGTCCCGAACAACAGGCTGTAGCGGAACCTCCCTCACCATTCGAACTTCGCGAACATCCCGTTCCTCAGGAGAGCGCGAATCCACTGCCGATCCGACCGAAGTAAGTCGCGAGAGTTTCCTAAACGGGTCTTCCGTCGCCCGCGCAGCATCAAAGCCCGTCGCAACCACCGTAATCTGAACCTCGCCCTTTCGGACCTGGTCGTCAGACACAGCTCCAAAAATCACCTTTGCATTCGGATCGATATTCTCAGTGATGATATTTGCCGCCTCATTAATCTCGAGCATGGTCACATCGCTCGATCCAGAGATATTGAAGAGCACTCCTCGCGCACCGTCAATAGAAAGATCGAGAAGCGGACTATTGATTGCGGCACGAGCAGCCTCGACGGCACGATTTTCTCCGGACGCAATACCAATGCCCATAAGTGCGCTCCCGCTATCCTCCATGATTGCGCGGACATCGGCAAAATCGACATTGACAATTCCTGGCTTGGTAATAAGGTCGGAAATCCCCTGGACTCCCTGCCGAAGCACGTCATCCACGATACGGAACGCATTCACAAGCGTTGTTTTCCGATCAATGATGGAAAGAAGCTTGTCATTCGGGATTGTGATAAGCGCATCAACCCTCTCCTGCATATTTCTCAACGCTTCCTCCGCAATAGCACGCCGCTGAGCGCCTTCGAAGGCGAACGGTTTCGTCACGACGCCAACCGTAAGCGCGCCTATCTCCTTCGCAGTCTCAGCAACAATCGGTCCCGCGCCAGAACCCGTGCCGCCCCCAAGACCGCAAGTAACAAACACCATGTCGGCACCTTTCAGCACCTCCTGAATTTCATCTCGATTCTCCTCAGACGCCTGCCGCCCAACTTCTGGGTTCATGCCGGCGCCGAGTCCCTTTGTAAGGTTTTTTCCGATATGGATTTTCTCACTTGCCCGAGAGTGGTGGAGCGCCTGCGCGTCAGTATTCACGACCACAAACTCAACCCCTTTAATTTTCGCTTCAATCATGCGCGAAACAGCATTACATCCTGATCCGCCGACGCCGACAACCTTTATCTTTGCAAATGTTTCTATTGCCGGTTTTATTTCAGCCATACGGAAAGATTCAAAGCCCGAAAAGACTAAAGCAAAGAAGAATGACTCACTTTATCATGCCAAGAGAAAGAGTCAAGAAAAAATCCGACCCCCGAGATATCTGGAAAATGGGAGAAAGCTCCCAGCGCAGAGAGGTATCGGAAATCGGTTTTGTTTGTTTTGTTTTTGTCTCTCCTTCCGCACGATCAGCAGACAAAATACCCCCGCGCTGGACATTGTATCAGAAAACTAGAAGAACTCAAAACATTCCGCCGCAACACAGATTAAGGAAAAACCTAGGGCATGAATTTACCGAAAATCCGCTTCATCTCGCCAACTGCCCCCTGAATGCCGAGCGAGGAGATCCACGATCCATGACCCGAATCCTGGAACATACCCGACGAGGACCAGAGGAGCAAACCAATGACCGTTGCAAATTCCGGATCATCCACTCGATCGAGCACCCCGCCAAGAGGTTTCGGGTAACCGATTTGCGCCGGAAGACGGAGCGTCTCTTTGGCAAGATCCACCAATCCCGGCATCTTTGACCCGCCTCCCGTAAAAACTATGCCAGCGGGCAACAATCCTGATCGACCGATGTTCTTTAATTCCTCGTCGACGAACTTGAAGATCTCCTCAAGCCTTGCCTCAATAATTTCCGAGACATGCCGACGGGACACTTCCCCTTCCTCTCGCGAGTCAATAGCAGCAAGATCGATATCTTCATGTCGACCCACGTCTTCGGGACACGCACTTCCGTACCGAATCTTTACTGTCTCAGCGACGTCAATGGAAGTACGGAGTCCTATCGCAATATCATTTGTTATATGTCCCGCTCCGATCGGCAAAATTTTCACATGAATCAGATCCCCCTCTTCAAAGACGGCTATCGAGGTCGTATTCGATCCGATGTCTACCAAAGCCACCCCAAGCTCTCTTTCGCGAGGCCCAAGGATTGCTTCCGCCGCAGCAAGCGGAGCTGCGACAAATTGCCCGACGCCGACGCCGGACTGCTCAAGCACCCTTGCGATATTTTTCGTATGCTGGGATGAATCCCCGATAAGAATCGCCGAAACTTCGAGCCGGACGCCGTTCATACCGATTGGATCTTTTATATTTTTCTCGTCGTCCAACCGATAACACTTTGGGAGAATATGGATAATGTCCTGGTTTGGAGATATCGCCGTTGATTGTCTCGCTTGATCAAGGACTCGGTTCACGTCATCGCTCAGCACTTCTCCATCAGTCTTTCCCACAGCGACCACTCCGGATGCTTCACGAAAGAACACCTCGTGACCGCCGAGCGCTATAGCGGCGCGGTCTATTCGAAATCCAGCCATACTCTCTGCTCGAGAAACAGCTTCAGCAATAGATCGGACCGCCGCCTCCATGTCGACAATCGACCCGCGGCGCACGCCAAAGGAAGGAACTGTTCCGACGCCGACAATGCGAAGCTCTTCGCGCTCCTTCCCGGGAAGGGCTATTACCGTCCGAATAAGAGATGACCCGATGTCGAGTCCGACAAAAGAAGCGGATTTCCCCATAGAAATTACGACAGAAAAAACATATCTCCGATTCTCAACTCAGAAACAACCGAAAACGATTTCTAGAAAGTTTCATCCGAAAAAGCAGAAAAGGAAATTTTACCAAACCCGCCAAGACAGACCCTGAAAACCCGGTACTCAGAAAAAACGCTATACCGTTCACAAAGAATTTCCCGAACAAAATCCTGCCTCAGCGAGAAAATAATTCAATCAGTTTTGGCGCAAGAATCACAAGTCCGACAAGCATGGCTCCAATAGACGACACAAGCACAGCAGCAGCCATTACATCCTTAATAATACGGACGTAGGGATGCACTCTCGGCTGGAGTACATCCATAATCCGTTCTACCGCCGTATTCACAAGTTCGAGCGTCAGAACTCCCACAACGCAAAGCACTAGGGCAACCCGCTCCAGAGCAGAAAGATCAAGGGCCACCATACTCACCAAAACAAACCCTGCGACAACAAGCTCGATTCGAAAATTCCGCTCGCCGCGAAGCACATACCGAAACCCCCGAGCCGCAAACAAAAAACTTCGAACCGTCTGACGCATAGAATCTCCTTCTCACGAAAACAGAAAGACATCTGACATGGTAGCACAAAACCATCTTCGGAAGAAATCACATTAAGAGTCAAGAAGCTCAAAATTTATGATGTTATCCAATCGAAAGCACCCGAAGAAAAATCCGCCCAAGCGGATTTTTCTTTCATCTCCAGTTTCAACCGTAGATCAATAGTCATTCATCCCGCAAATGCCGTAGATTTCCCAACCGCCAGAACATGATCCTCCTGAAAGGCCGCCATCCGTCGCCGCGCATCGATCTGCCACGTACTGC
>CAZETL010000058.1:0-3507 GCA_964515255.1 uncultured Bdellovibrionales bacterium
ATCCCCCGCCTCGCGATGTCGAGCTCGAACAGTGAGCCTGTAGCGAGCCCCCGGACTCAAATCCTTTGGAAGGATGCGGAACTCTTCCCGACCGGGACTGATTCCGTAAAGCTCCGCCTCAATGCCATTGAAAGAAAAGCTAAGAAACGCATCTTTCGCTGGACGGTCCAATCGGACAATAACCGGGTCTTCGGCACCAAGAAGCACATCTTCCATCCCATTCGTCGGGAAGACGGACGCAATATGCGGCAATTCCCATGTATCGAAAGAAAGTTCAGTCGCCGGAATTTTCCCAAACCAAATCGTCTTCCCTTCCGGCAGCGAAATCCGATAATGCGTTCCCGGAACCCAAGAGGAGTCCGGCACTATTCTCAACTTCGTATTCTCATCCACCCACTGAAACGACACCTCTGCAGCCGGAGAGATACGGATTCCGCTTATAAATCGATTGATTTTGACCGGAAAAGCGAAACGAATCCCAATGGCACTTCCCGGTTTCACATTGCCCACCATCGACTCAAAAGACGGTCGGGATTCCGAAAGCCGGGCATATGATCGGAATCCGTAGAGGAATCCCGCAAGCAGGAAAAGAATGATAATGAAGATCGCCGTCACTCCAAACCTTCCCTTTCTCCGAACATTCGAAATCTCCGAACGGGAATCAGATCCAAAACGCATAGCGCAAGAGCGAAGTTTTTATTTTCTTCATTGTACCACCGACACTGCGCGAAGCGAAAACAAGTCAGCGAGACTCCCTGCACAGGATCAGGTCATCGCAATGAGAAAAACGCCGAGAAACATTATCGCTGCTCCTATCAACCGTTCCTTATAGTTTAGATAAATTCACAAGACACACAAACAAAATCCCCGAATTTTTGGTAACCTACGACCTATTCCCAGGACCTTTGCTTATTCAATTCCTCTTTTTCCCGAAATGATCTCTCGAGATCCACGCCAAAACGATTGCAAATCTTCAGAAGATAGATAAATACGTCGGCAACTTCATGCTCGAGACGGAACTGCTCGGAATTCTTATCCACTTTCATATTCGCCGATTTCCGAGCCGCTTTCGCCATCTCTCCGCATTCCTCGAGGAAGAGCATGAACGTCTCCGACACAGTTTCCTGTTCGAAACCGCGCTCCCGCACGAGCTGCGCGACGTATTGCTGGAAATCCAGCAACGTCGGATTCTCCTTGAGGTTCAAGTTGCTTTTGGTCATAGAATTGAATTCGGTATTTACAAAGAAGCGGCGGGGACGGCGGGACGTAATCATGAACAATTTCTCTCCGATTTCATATTCGCCGATTTCCGAGCCGCTTTCGCCATCTCTCCGCATTCCTCGAGGAAGAGCATGAACGTCTCCGACACAGTTTCCTGTTCGAAACCGCGCTCCCGCACGAGCTGCGCGACGTATTGCTGGAAATCCAGCAACGTCGGATTCTCCTTGAGGTTCAAGTTGCTTTTGGTCATAGAATTGAATTCGGTATTTACAAAGAAGCGGCGGGGACGGCGGGACGTAATCATGAACAATTTCTCTCCGAAAATATTAACCGGACTCCTCGGCATGGGCACGCAGTTTGGAGTGATGCGGGAGCGGATGGAGCGGGTGTTGGCGCGGTAAAAACAATAGCGGAATACGGATGCTTTTTAGGAAGACTTCTTGTCTTTTAGGCGATTAAATTCTGCAAAAGCATTGAGAAAGCCGTGCGTGAATAGCTCTGGAGAGGATTTTAGTTTCTCAACAATTTCTTCCATGCTCATCTTCGTAACCGATGAAACCTCTTCCGTTGGTGAAAACTTCCAGTCGGGCGGAAGCTCTCCTTGATAGATCGACCAAAAATGGCCCATCTTGGCATTAGAAGGAAGAAAGGTACTTATGTGAACAAGTGGAACGCGTATGCCGAGCTCTTCTTGCATTTCCCTTTGTGCGGCATCCTCATAAGCTTCGCCTTGTCGCACATGTCCGCCGACAGAAAGATCGTATTTTTTATAGTCGTTTCCGTCTTGAAGACAAAGATCGCCATTCAAATCAAAAAGAAAAACGCCAACAACCCGGTGCAACTGTCTTTGTTCATGAGCCGTCTCAGCATCTGCCGTTCCGATAACATTGTTCCGCGTGTCTACCAAATCAATAAGCTCTGACATAGAAAAAAGATCACTTCTGATAAAATCATCATTTTAATTTCAGAACTATGCTTGCGTGATTTCCATTACTAAACGTAAATGTATAACCAAAATTTCCGTCTTCGTATTTTTTTATTTGTAGTTCTTTTATTTGCGTCGGTATAAATTTAACTGGGACATCCTTAATAATCTCTAGTGTTATTTTACCAGTATGAGTGGACCAGTTCCCTAGCGAGTCTATTGGAAGCTGATAGTTTTCTAGAAAATCTTTTAACTCTTTCCGAAATGACTTGAGTTTGAAAAAATCTTTTCCAACGAATTTCATGCTGCAAGCATTTTCATGACCAGTTTTAGCTAGGTCAATAGTTGAATCAACAAATATCTCGGCTAATAGTTTTGTTGTGGCTTGTTGATCAAGATATGTATGCAATACCCAATTACAGTAAAAACGTAAAGTTTTGTACGGGGAGTTATTATTCCCCAAATCTAAAATCTTCCTAATTTGCACCAATAGATAAATCACTTCACACTCTTCTGTGAATTTAGCGTGACTTCGTAAGAAGCTATCTAATTTTTTTATGACATCATCCCTATTCATGGATCTCCTAGGTCACCTCCGATACTATGAGCTTGATGCGGTGGGGGTGGGATTCGAACCCACGGTCCCGTTTCCGAGACGGCAGTTTTCAAGACTGCTCCCTTCAGCCACTCGGGCACCCCACCGTTTGTTTGCAGGCTCCACTAGCCTATCAGGAAAGGCTGGAGCTGTGAAGAATGAGGAATGTGAGAAACAAGATATGCTATTATAAAACGAAGACTTAGAGATACCTTTATGGACAATGCGCCAGTCGAATGGTCAACGCTCGAATTCGAGCCGTCACCCCAGCATTCCCGAGCCCTGCTGACGGTTTCAGTCATATTCGTCGCCGTTATCGCCTATGCACTCGTCCAAAACAGTCCCATTATGGCGATTACCTTCGTGCTCCTCGGAACAGTCACCTTCCTCCAAAGCCGAGGCACGCCAAAACGCATCAAGTGCCTCATAGATCGGAAGACTATTCGCATTGGGGAAGAAGTCTACCCCGTGGAAAACATCCTCTCCTTCTGGATTGAATACTCTCCCAACGAGAAGCGTCTTACCCTGAAAACAAGCGGCGCTTTCATTTCAACAGTGCGAGTTCCGCTCGGAGACGCGAGTCCGAATGCAGTGCGGGAAGCCCTCACGGCAATAGGACTCCGAGAAGAGCGATATAGCCCCACTGTTATTGACACACTGTCGGACTTCCTCCATATTTAGGCGAGTATGCGCGCTCGTAGCTCAGTGGATAGAGCGTCTGGTTGCGGTCCAGAAGGTCGCAGGTTCGATTCCTGCCGAGCGCACA
>CAZETL010000059.1:0-3056 GCA_964515255.1 uncultured Bdellovibrionales bacterium
CTTGAAAAATCGGGTTTCAGTGAGATCCCATTAATTATCTTCTTCGTTTCAAGAAGCATCTCTAATGCATCAAGTTTTTCAGGAGAAGACTCGGTATTCGCGGAAGACCTCTCTCTTTTGTTCCAATTAAGAATTCTCTCATTGAACTCCGTCGTGCTCATCCCCTGCGGAATATCATATTTTTTTCCAAAGAATGACTCCCTCATATATTAAAAGATAAAAAATGATTGCCACCAAGCTCTCTCTTCAGTTCGCCTCATTTTTATTTCCCGCATTCTCTCCCCCCGCTGCATATATTGATCATTGAAAACCAATAACTCCTCTTTCCTCTATATCTCCCCCCAATTCTTCCCAACGGATACATCGACGACAAGCGGAACGGACATCAAATACGCCGCCTCCATGACGCGCTTTATCTCATGAGCGAATGCTGAGGCAATATCTTCGTCCGCCTCAAAGATAAGTTCATCGTGAATCTGAAGAAGGAGAGACGCTTTCCCGGAGAATTTCTCCTGAATATGCCGATCAACGGCTATCATTGCAAGCTTCACAATATCCGCCTCAAGACCCTGTATCGGCATATTGATCGCCATTCGTTCGGCTGCCGCGACCGCCTGGGCATTCCCGCTCTCTATTTCCGGAATTGCGCGCCGCCGGCCAAGTTCCGTTTCGACATATCCGTGTTCGCGCACAAACGCCTTCATATCATCCATAAACTTCCGAATACCCGAGAAGTGCCCGAGATACTGAGAAATAAATGCCGACGCCTCTTCCCGAGAGATTTCAGCCGCCTGCGAAAGTCCGTACGATCCCATACCATAGAGGATGCCGAAATTGAAAACCTTTGCCCTCCGCCGCATCTCATCGGAGACATCCTCCGGCAGAACGCCAAAGACAATGGATGCCGTCCGCCGATGGATATCCTCACCGCGCGCGAATGCCTCCATCATATTCTCATCCCCCGAAAGATGCGCTGCGACGCGAAGCTCGATCTGAGAGTAATCAGCTCCGATAAGGAGTTTCCCGGGCGATGCCACGAAAGCGCTCCGTATCCGCTCGCCCCAGACGCTCCGGATAGGAATGTTTTGGAGATTTGGATCGGACGAAGAAAGCCTCCCCGTTGCCGTTGACGCCTGGTGGAATGTTGTATGAATCCGGGAATTCCCATCGACAAGCCGCGGCAACACATCGAGATACGTTGTCTTCAACTTGAAACGTTCGCGATATTCTTCTATGAGAGAAATGATGGGGTATTTCCCCTTCAATTTCTGCAGCTCGGGCGAGGCAGTTGAAACGCCCGTTTTCGTACGGCGAAGATTCTCGGTCGGAATGCCAAGGTCCAGAAACAATATCTCGGAAAGTTGCTTCGGGGAACTCACATTAAATTTCCGCCCGGCAAAATCGAAAATCTTTTGCTCGATATCCGCCATGTCGCTTTCCATTTCCCTGGAAATACGCTTCAGGATATCTCCATTCAAGAGAATGCCGGTTCGTTCCATGCTCCGAAGGATCGGCACGAGTGGCATTTCGATGGCACAAAGGATATCCTTCACTGTTTTCCCATTTTGTTGTTCTCTCGAGAGAGAGTCGAGTTTTCCCAAAAGCACCTCCCGCAGACGAAAGAGTTCCCGTGACACTCCAAAAACACCCAAATCAAAGGATGCTCCGAGGTATTCGAGCGCAGCTGAAACGAAGGAGACTTCCTTCCCTGCGTCGATAAGATATGCAGCAAGAAGACCGTCGAATTCGACGCCAGGGAGGATGATTCCCTCACTATCGAGCAATGCCATTGCGGTTTTCGCGCCAAAAGTGACTTTCGGAATATCACTCCCGAAAAATTCAGCGAGACATTCTCTATTCTCGGGATCAGACGAAACCCGGATACACTCGAACGATCCACCAACCTCGATTGCTATATCAACAGAAAATGACGCCTGGAAAAGCGTGCCTCGGTCCGGAATGACAAGGAATGCCGCGCGATCCGATCGAGAGCATCGCTCCATAAATGTTCGAAAATCCTGCGAAGGATTCTCCCTTAAATTGACTTTCTGGCGCGGCGACTGCTCTCGGCTACTTTTGTCTTCCCCTGGAATTCTCCGGATAAGACTCGAAAATCCGAGATCTTGAAAAAGAGTTACCACGCGCTCCCGGTCAAAATCATGCGTCCGGCACAACTGGAGATCGAATTCAATAGGAACGGATTGATGTATTGTTCCAAGCTCCCTCGAAAGAAACGCTTGATCTCGATCGGACTTCAATTTTGCAGCGATTCCTTTTGGAATTTCATCAAGATGGTCATATACCTTCTCCAACGTTTCATATTTCTTAAGAAGATCCGTGGCACCTTTTTCTCCAATGCCGCGAACCCCCGGGATATTGTCTGACGTATCGCCGCGAATCCCTTTGTATTCTCTGAGTGCTTTAGGAGGAAATCCAAATTTTTTCCGAACTTCCTCGTCATCATAGAGAACCGTGTCTTTTACACCCCTTCGGAGGGCAAACACCTTTATGCGACTGGACACCAGCTGCAACGCGTCATTATCCCCAGTAACGATAACGACGGACACATGCGGATCTGCTTCGGTAGCCATCCGAGCAATAGTTCCGACGCAGTCATCCGCCTCAAACCCCTCGTATTCGAAGATCGGTATATTGAACGCCCGAACCAGCTCTTTAACCCGAGGAATCTGCGCATACAGATCATCAGGAGCCTTCACGCGAGTCGCTTTGTAGTCTGCGAATTTTTCATGACGGAAAGTCGGTCCCGGAAGATCGAAAGAGGCTGCGATGTATCGAGGATTGAATTTTTCGATAACCGAAAGCAGTGTCAGCGCAACTCCATAGACAGCATGAACAAGCTCTCCGGATTTCGCCGTAAGAGGCGGCAAAGCATGGTATGACCGATGCACAAGCGCATTTCCGTCAATGAGGATAAGTATGTTTCTTGACTCCATAGCTGGAGCATAGCATCGAAACATCAATCTCTCAAAGAAATGGTCGGCAAAGATTCTCCGCCTCCGCCACCAAGAAAATCAGCCATTGAGCTACAAAAAGTA